>JBAVUB010000467.1:0-12262 GCA_049696575.1 Acidobacteriaceae bacterium
GGGCGGCGGTCTGCTGGGGCTGCGGGGTGGGCGTTTGCGGCGGCTGCTGAAGAGTGTCGGATAGGAGAAGCGCGGGGAGGGCTGGATTTCCGGCTGAAGAAATTGCTGATCCGACGTGGGGGGCCGGAACCGGAGCGTTAGGTTGGTCGGTCGGCCGCGGGGCGTTGGGAAGGGCGGAGGACTGGGCCAGCGCGCCAGGCTGGGCCGCAGCGGCAAGCAGCAGGACCGAAATGGCAGTGAGATAGCGCAAGAACGATACTGTGGCGGGCCCGTATCTGGAGATGCTGTTCTTCGATGCAGTCCGGAAACGGTAGTTTAAGGTTTGCCGGGCCCGCTTGTTAATCATAGTTTATGAAATTACATTAAATATCATTAAAGAAAAAGCGCAGGTGTATCTCAGAGGGACGAGGAAGCCGGAAGGTCGATGGCTGAGCGCACACGGTACGGCGGAATCCCCTCACGGTACCAAGGTTTGCGAAATGGGGCGCCGACAATCGAAATTACAAATCTGCGACAGTCCGCCCAGGGGCGGCAGTGAAACCATCGATCCAGGTATGCAACAACATCCGGTCATTATTCAGGGCGGCATGGGCGCCGGTGTGTCCAGCTGGCGGCTGGCGCAGGCGGTTTCGCGGCTGGGGCAGCTGGGCGTAGTTTCGGGGACCGCGCTGGATGAGATTCTGGCGCGGCGCCTGCAGGATGGCGATCCGGGCGGACACATGCGGCGCGGACTGGATGCTTTTCCTTTTCCAGCTATGGCGGAGCGTATCTGGCGCGCGCATTACATTCCCGGGGGGAAAGCTGCCACGGCTGCGTATAGGGCGCTGCCAACCCACGAGCGCGAAGAGCCGCGAGAACTGGCCGAGCTGTGCGTCGTGAGCAACTTCGTCGAAGTCTTTTTGGCGCGCCAGGGGCACGCGAACCCGGTAGGGATCAATTACCTGGAGAAGGTTCAGATTCCGCATTTGCCTTCGCTGTATGGGGCGATGCTGGCGGGAGTCGGGTATGTGCTGATGGGAGCGGGAATTCCCCTGCACATCCCGGGCGTGCTGGATCGGCTGGCCGAACATCGGGAGGCGGAATACGCGCTGCATGTGATCGGCTCGCTCGAGGGCGACGATGTGGCGATGCACTTCGATCCGCGCGAGTTTATAGATGGCGGGCTGACGGGTGAGACCGCACCGCTGCGGCGGCCGGCGTTTCTGGCTATTGTGTCGTCGAACACACTGGCGGCGACCATGCTGCGCAAGGCCAACGGCAAAGTGGATGGGCTGGTGATCGAAACGCGCACCGCAGGTGGGCACAATGCGCCGCCCCGCGGCAAACTGCAGCTCAACGCCCGGAGTGAGCCGGTTTACGGTGAGCGGGACACGATCAATCTGGGAAAAATTCGAGAATTGGGAGCGCCCTTCTGGCTGGCGGGCGGCTACGGGTCGGCGGCCAAGCTCCGCGAGGCGCTGGAACTGGGAGCGGCTGGCGTCCAGGTGGGGACAGCGTTCGCCTTCACGCGCGAATCGGGACTACGCGAGGATCTGAAACAGGCGCTGCTGGAGAAGGTGCAGCAGGGTGAGGCGGAGGTGTTCACCGATCCTCTGGCTTCGCCGGCAGGATTTCCGTTCAAAGTGGCGTGCCTTGAAGGCACGTGTTCGGAAGAGGCGGTGGCCGCGGCGAGGCCGCGCATCTGCGACCTCGGATTTCTGCGCGAGATGTACCGCGGCGAAGATGGGCAGGTTGCGTATCGGTGCCCGGCAGAGCCGCTGTCGATCTATCTGACCAAGGGCGGAAAGGCCGAGGACACGGAGGGACGCAAGTGCCTCTGCAACGCACTGATGGCCAACATCGGGCATCAGCAGGTGCGGTGTGGGCACCACGTCGAGCCGCCGCTGGTGACGGCGGGGGACGATCTGACGGAGGTTGGGCGTTTTCTGCCGGCGGGCAGCACGAGTTACGGCGCAGCCGATGTGCTCGACGCACTGCTGGCGGCGAAATAGCAGACTATCCCAACTTGACTCACGCGGAGGCGCTGTGGCCGGAGCATTGGAGGACGCCGAGGAATTTGCTCCAGGGGCCGACCGCATCGCGGTATTGGTGCGCCATGATCCGCGATATCTGATGCAGGTGAGTGAGGTCGTGCACGGCCCAGGTCGAGAGTAACTCCGACAACGTGACCACGCCCAGGGCCGGATGCTGGCCGCGGCGAGCAAAATCGGTGGGCTGTAGGTTGAGCGCCCGCAGCCGAACGAGATTATCCGCGCGCAGGCGGGCAAATTCATCCAGCAGTTGCGCGAGTGTCTGGCCTTCCGATTCGCGGAACTGCGCGAAGCGGTCGAAGGGATCGAAAGTCCGCGTCTCTCCGGCTTCGAGGATTCGTTTCACACGCGGCATCCAGTCGGTGCGTTCGCCATGATTCAGGTGGCCAACCACGTCGAATACGGTCCAGGTATTTTCTCCTTCATTGCGGAGTGTCCAGGCTTCGGGCAGGTCCCGGAGCAGCGCGTCGAGGGCGGCTGGCGTGCGGGTGAGCAGAGCGATGGCATCGTCAAGGTTGAAAGGCATGCGTCCTCCGGTTGGAAGTTCGATGAATGGATTCAGCCGGGAAGAATGGGGATACAGAAGATCGACAAAACCGCGACGCTGCCCAGTCATCAGAATGGAGGCCACTCAAGAGAGCCGCCTTCGAGAAGGGCAGCGCACTTTTCGACGCGGTAGCCTGCGCCGTCGTGGACTGTGAAGACACGGGGACGGCCGGTGGGGCTGGTACTCCAGAGAGTACAGCCGGCATAAGCGCCGTCTTTGCGGACGATGTAGTACTCCATGTCAAGCAGGCGAATTTTGGTCATGTCGCCGTCGTAGTTGCGGACGATGCGGCGGAGGGTCTCAATGCCTGCTTCCTGAGGAGTGCGTCCCTGGCGCATGAGCTCGACGATAGTGTGCGCGCCCGCAACCTTGATGTTTTCTTCACCGGAACCGGTGGCGCCAGCGGAGCCGACGTCCTGATCGGTATAGCTGCCGGCGCCGAGGATGGGCGAGTCGCCGAGACGGCCGGGGAGCTTCCACGCAAGGCCGGAGGTGGTGGTGGCGCCGGAGATTTCGCCTTTGGTGTTGACGACGGAGACGTGGATCGTGCCGGTCGTGGGCCAAAGAACTTGTTCGGCGGCGTAGAGGCGATCGTCGGAGGCGATTCCGAGGTCGGCCGCCATCTGAACCAGCTTCTGCGCGCGGAGACGGATGGTTTCGGCCCATTCGGGTGTGGGGTGACGAGGGACGACGCCTGGTCGAGGCTGTGGCGGGGCCGGTTGCATGGCAGTCCGGACAGGCGACTCCTGGCGCAGGGACGAGAGGCCGTGGAGGTCCATGGTGGGTTTGGGGGCGGGTTTGCCGGCGTAGGGGTCTTTCCATCCTGGCTCGGTCATGCTCGGGCCCCACCAGTCCATTTGCGAATTGTTTTCCTTCCAGAGCATCCAGATTTTGCGGGCGTCGTCGGTGAGGAGGTTCTCTTTGGGGAAGCCAAGGTCGATGGCGAAACGCTGCGCGCCTTCGGCGACGAGCATGACGTGGCCGGTGTGCTCGTAGACCTTGCGGGCGACGAGGCAGACGTTCTTGATGTCGCGAACGCCGCCGACGGAGCCGGCGGAACGGGAGGGACCGTGCATGCAGCAGGAGTCGAGCTCGACGACGCCTTCTTCATTGGGCAGGCCGCCAAGGCCGACGCTATGGTCTTTGGGGTCGTTTTCGCGACCCAGGCAGACGTGATGGACCGCGTCCAGAGTATCCTGGCCATCGAGGAGCATCTGGTACGCCTCCTGGATGGCGTTGTCGCCTGTGACGCGGGTGACGATGACGGGTTTTGCGGGGGGCTGGAGCTGCTTGACGGAATCGGCGGTCTGGGAGAAGGCGTCGGGGATGGTGAGGCTCGCGGTGGTAAGCGCGCCAAGCGAGAGAAAATCGCGCCGAGTAGTCATGCAGGGCATGTTAACAAAGGATGACGGGCACGCTACGGGTCTTTCGAGGCATCGGGAAAAGGTGCGGGGCGCAGGGCAGAGCGGCGGGCCAACAGAATTCAGCTAGTGGGATGTTCTCCAGCCGCCCACCTGGCGGAAGGTGACGCGGGGGTTTCCATCGTCGGGACGATCAACGGCGTTAGTGCCGAGATTCCAGGCAGGGTCGTCCTGATTTAGTTTGGTGGCAACCCGATCGAGCGAGGCCAGAAAGGTGCACATCAGGTGGTAGCTCCTGAAGTAGGCATCACCGTCGACGGCTGCGGCGATATCGGCAGCCGAGCCCGGCAGGCGATCGGATTCCGGCGCAACAGAGTGGATGACGATGGTCGGGATCATGAGGGCGCGGAAGGGATCGGTGTCATCGACGGACAGCCAGCGATGCGGGTTGGTCTCCAGGGGAGCCTGGGTCAGACCGTCATCGATGGCGGCCCAGAGCAATTCGATCTGCAGATGAGACGAGCCGAGCACGGGGTCTTCGAATGCGCTGAAGGTGGTGAAGTAGCGAGTGACGCCAAGACCGAGAGCATCGACGTCAATCATGGCGCGTATGCCGTGTTTCTCGTCGCGGGAGAGCGATTTGATCCAGGCGGTGGCGCCTTCGCCCTTCCACGTTTCGAGAAAAATATAGGTGTGTCTTCGTGGCTGCCCCTGAATGGCCTTATAGAGGAAGGGCAAAAGAGCCGCTCCGCTCCAGCCGGAGATGGCGCCTTGGCCCTTGCCGCCGTTCTCATAGTGGGCGGCGATGACGACGGTTCCGGTTCCCTCGTCGCCCGGCCAGGTGCAGATGAGATTGGCGCCGGCAGCGCCGTGTTTGGCGGTGACAGGTTCTTCCTTCATCTGGCTGCGGTCGCAACCGGCAGCGCGGAAGGCCTCACGGAGGCGGTCAAGACGCGCGGCGTCGGTGGAAGGAACAGCGTGAACTTCTTTCTCGACGGTCTCGCGCGCGGCGGGGTAATAGAAGAGGACGCGGGAGACGGAGGACGATTCCTTTGCGGGGGCGGTGGAGGAGACCGAGCTGGCGGGAGGGGTGTTGCCAGGGGCAGCCGGGCCTGCAGAGGGCGTTGCGCCGTGGGGAGAGGCAGCCGCGACCTGGGTAGGTGACGCCTGGGCGGATGCAGCGGGCGTTGATTGACACAGGAGAGCTGGAGACGCGAGAAGAAGGACAACCAGTGGGGTGGCGGCCCGCAGAGGCATTGGAAGCGCTCCAGGACAAACAGCATAGCACTGGTGGTAGTACGTTTGTCTTCCTGAAACCGGGCAGGATCGTTCAAACAGGGGCTCTTTCGTGACCAGCGGCGGCCTCCGTAGCCGTCCTGCGCCAACGCGGTGCTAATCTTGCTGTTTCGGAGGGATGCCGCATGACGGCTTGGAGAGGCTTTCTGTCGTTAGGGTTCGTCGTGGCGAGCGCTGCATCCGAGGCGCAGTTGACGGTGAATACGTTGCCTCCCGATCTTACGCAGAAGCTGGATCAGGTGGCGGAGCAGGCGCTCCAGCAGACGGGGGTGCCGAGCGCGTCGGTGGCCATCGTGCGCGATGGAGAGATCGCGTACACGAAGGGATACGGGAAGGCTCGGCTGGATCCGTCGGAGGCGGCTGAGCCAGGCATGCGGTACTCGATTGGGTCGATTTCGAAGCAGTTCACCGCGGCGGCGGTTTTGCTTCTGGAGCAGCAGGGGAAATTGTCGCTGGATGACAAGGTTGCGAAGTACCTGCCGGACCTGACGCGGGCGAACGAAGTGACGATCCGGATGCTGCTGTCGCACACCTCGGGCTACCAGGATTACTGGCCGGAAGACTACCTGATGCCGCCGATGCTGGACGCGACGACCAGCCAGCACATCCTTGATATGTGGGGGAAGAAGGCGCTGGATTTCGATCCCGGAACGAAGTGGCAGTACTCGAACACGAACTTCGTGATTGCCGGACGCATTGTGGAGATGGTCAGCGGGGAGCCGCTGATGCAGTTTCTGGAGGAACACGTTTTTCATCCGCTTGGGATGAAGGAGGTATGGAACTCCGATTTGAAGAAGCTGGGAGACACCGACGCGCAGGGGTACAGCCGATACGCGCTGGGGCCGCTGCGGCCATCGCAGAAGGAGGGAGCGGGTTGGATGTTTGCGGCAGGGGAGCTGGCGATGCCTGCTTACGATCTGGCGCAGTGGGACATCAGCGTGATGAACCGGTCGCTGCTGGAGGCGAAGTCGTATGACGAGATGTTCACTGCGGTGAAGCTCAATGACGGGAGCGATTCGCATTACGCACTGGGGCTGAGCGTCGGGGATCTAAGCGGGCACGGATACCTGGAACATTCGGGCGAAGTGATGGGATTTACGTCGGAGAACTATGTGTTCCCGAAGGAAAAGCTGGCCATCGCAGTACTGACCAATCAGGATGCGACGCGGGCGGCGGGGGTGATCGCGCGCGGGGTGGCTCCGCTGCTGCTGGGGGTGACGACGCAGGGTCCGAGCGCAGCGGAGGCGCAGGTACGGGAGCTGTTCGAGAATTTCCAGCAGGGGAAGATCGACCGAAGCCAGTTTACGCCGTGGTGCAATGCGTATTTCAGTGAGCAGGCGCTGGGGGATTTCCAGTCCAGCCTGGCGCCGTTGGGGACCCCTTCGAGGGTGATGCAGGTTGCGGACCAGCTGCGCGGGGGCATGACGTTTCGTGCCTTCCGCGTGGAATTTCCGAACAACAGCCAGCGGCTGACGATCACGACGTACACGATGCCAGATGGGAAGCTGGAGCAATACCTGGTGCTGCCGGCGAACTGAACCTGCCTGGCGGGCGGGCACACTTTCGGGTAAGAAACCCTCCGAGCCGTGAATGCGCGACCCGGCATTGTTCCGCTTTTCACGACTGCGTAAACGGGCTGTAACAATCGCGAACAAGAATCGGGTCAGGTTTATCCGAGGGGGAAAGTCCGTGAGAAAGAGCTTGATTCTGGTGGCTGCGCTGGTAGTGTCTGCAGCCTGTACCGCCCAGGCACAGCATCTGAATGGAGCGGGAGCGACATTCCCGTACCCGATATATTCCAAGTGGTTCAACGAGTATGCGCAGCAGCATCCGGGGGTGGAGATCAACTACCAGTCGATCGGTTCCGGGGGCGGGATCGCGCAGGTAACGAAGGGGACGGTGGATTTCGGGGCCAGCGACATGCCGATGACCGACGGAATGCTGGCGCAGTCCAAAGTGAAACTGCTCCACATTCCGACAGTGCTGGGCGCGGTGGTTCCGGTATATAACGTGCCCGGCGCGGGATCAGACCTGAAGTTTGCTCCGGACGTTCTGGCGGATATTTATCTGGGGAAGATCAGCAACTGGAACGACGCGCGGATCGCGAAAGACAATCCCGGTGTAAAACTGCCGAACCAGGAGATTTACGTAGTGCACCGGTCGGACGGTAGCGGCACGACTTTTATCTTTACCGATTACCTTTCAAAGGTGAGCCCGGAGTGGAAGGGCAGCGTAGGCGCGAACTCCGCGGTGGCATGGCCGAAGGGCATTGGCGGTAAGGGCAATGAGGGCGTGGCGGGTCTGGTGCGGCAGATGCCAGGCGCGGTTGGGTACGTGGAGCTCATCTATGCGCTGCAGAACCACATCTCTTACGGGTACATGCGCAACGCGGCAGGGACATGGCTAAAGGCGACCATCGAGGGAGTAACAGACGCGGCCGGATCTCTGAAGGCGATGCCGGCGGATTTCCGCGTGTCGATTACGAATGCGCCGGGGAAGGACGCCTATCCGATCTCGAGCTTTACGTACCTGCTGGTCCCGATGCAGCCGGCGGATGCGGCGAAGGAAAAGGTGATCAAGGATTTCCTGAACTGGATGCTGGATCATGGCGAGGGCGAAGTCTCGACGCTGGACTACGCGCCGCTGCCAGGTTCGGTCGCTGACAAGGTACGCTCAGCCGTCTCGAAACTGCCCTGAGAGTACTGGTTAGAGGAAGCCGGGGGCGCATCCATGGATGCGCCCCTTTTACGTACACGTCGGGGACGGAGGCTCGAATCGGCACATTGGACCCCGCTGTGGATGGTTTATTTCCTTGTTTTTCATTGCGATTAACGTGGCGTTCAAAAACCCGGGGTAGGGTAAACGAGTCGTGATCCTGCGCATTCAGGAACCCCGCACACCGAAAGCACCGGACGAGGCCACCCCGCTGGGGGGTCCAGTGCCGGTAGTGCCCGCACCTGCCTCATCGATCAGAACTTTTCTCCAGAGCAGGGGAAGCTCGAGGATGGCCGATTCGACCTTCCGCTGGCTGATGGTGCTCTGTGCTCTGAGCATTTTTGCTATCGTCGGCCTGATTGCCATCGAGCTGGTGACGAATTCCCAGATGACGCTGGCGAAATTCGGCCTGAAGTTCTTCGTGGGCAGCGCGTGGGATCCGGTGAGCGGCGAGTTTGGCGCCCTGCCGTTCATCTTCGGGACTCTCGTGTCATCCGGGCTGTCGTTGGTTATAGCGGTTCCGCTAGCGGTGGGAGTGGCGATTTTTCTGACCGAGATGTGTCCGAAGGCGCTGCGCGGGAGCATCTCGTTTCTGACGGAGTTGCTGGCGGCGATTCCCAGCGTCGTTTACGGGACCTGGGCAATCTTCACGCTGGTTCCGCTGCTGCGCGAGTACGTGGATCCGCTCCTGATCAGGCTGCTGGGATGGACCGGATTATTTGTGCAACCGGATTTCGGCATTGGCATGTTCGCGGCGGGAGTGATTCTGGCGATCATGATCCTGCCTATCATCTCGTCGCTGACGCGGGAGGTAATGACGGCGGTGCCGCACACACAGCGCGAGGCGGTGCTGGCGTTGGGTGCTACGCGCTGGGAGATGATCCGGATGGGGGTGCTGCGCAATGCGCGCATCGGCATCGTGGGCTCGATCATTCTCGGCCTGGGCCGGGCGCTGGGCGAGACGATGGCGGTGGCAATGGTGATCGGCAGCAGTCCGTCGATTTCGAAGTCCCTGCTGGCGCCGGGCTACAGCATGGCGGCAGTGATCGCCAACGAGTTCAATGAAGCGGTTAGTGACGTTCATCGGAGTGCACTGATCGAGATTGGGTTGGCGCTGTTTCTGGTGACGATCGTGGTGAACATCTGTGCGCGGCTGCTGGTCTGGGCCGTGACCCGCGGGGCACCGGCGAGGGTGACGTAAAACGGACGACATGGCGACCCAACTCAAATCGAGTACCGCGAACCACCGCTGGCGATGGTTCGCAAACCATACGGCATCGGCGCTGGCGGTCGGCAGCACCATCCTGGTCATCGCACCGCTGGTGGCTATCTTCATCGACCTGGTCTACCAGGGCGCGGTTTCCCTGAACTGGAACTTCTTCACAAAGCTGCCGGCGCCGGTCGGCGAAAATGGCGGGGGTATGGCCAACTCGATCGTTGGCTCTGCTCTTCTGCTCGGGCTCGCGAGCCTGATGGGGGTTCCAGTAGGGATTTCGGCGGGGATTTATCTAGCGGAGTACGGACGCGGAACCACATTATCGAATGTCGTGCGTTTTACCGCGGATGTGCTCAACGGTGTGCCCTCGATTGTGATGGGGATTGCGGTGTACGGGTTGATTGTCGTCCCGCAAAAGGGTTTCTCGGCCTTCGCGGGAGGCGTCGTGCTGGGAATCATGATGATTCCAACGGTGGCGCGCACGACTGAGGAGATGCTGCTGATGGTGCCGCACTCGATTCGCGAAGCGGCGCTCGGGCTGGGGGTTCCGAACTGGCGGTCGATGTTGTCGATCACGCTGAAGACCGCGATGCCCGGCGTGATTACGGGCTGTATGCTGGCCTTTGCGCGCGTAGCCGGGGAAACGGCCCCGCTCCTGTTTACAGCACTGGGCAATGAGTTCTGGAGCACTGCGCTAAACCAGCCGATTGCGGCTTTGCCGCTGCAGATTTACGTTTATGCGCTCGGCCCGTATGACGAATGGCATCGGCTGGCATGGGCCGGATCGCTGGTTCTGGTCTTTCTGATCGTGGTCTCCGTCGCATTGGTTCGTTTTGTGACCACGCGCGGCGTGCTGAAAGGGGCAAGTTAAGCGATGGGGGTCAGTATCGAGGTCAACAACCTGAACGCGTGGTATGGCACCAACCACACTCTTCAGGACATCACGCTGCATATTCCGGCGAACGAGGCGACGGCGCTGATTGGGCCTTCGGGTTGCGGAAAGTCGACGTTTGTACGTTGCCTGAACCGAATGCACGAGACGAATCCGATCGCCAAAGTGACGGGCGAAGTGAAGGTCGGCGGACAGGACATCTACAGCGAAACATCCGCGGTAGAGGTGCGGCGGCGTATCGGGATGGTCTTTCAGCGGCCGAATCCGTTTCCCACAATGTCGATTTACGACAACGTGGCGTCGGGGCTGCGGCTGAACGGTTACCGCAACCGGCGTGTCCTGGATGAGGTGGTGGAGCGCTCGCTGAAAAGCTCGGCGCTGTGGGATGAAGTGAAGGATGAACTGAAGAAGAAATCCGGCGCCAGCCTTTCCGGCGGACAGCAGCAGCGGCTGTGCATCGCTCGAGCGCTGGCGGTGGATCCGGAGGTGCTGCTGATGGACGAGCCGGCGTCGGCGCTGGATCCGGTCTCGACGGCGAAGATCGAGGATTTGATTTTCCAGCTGAAGTCGCAATACACGATCGTGATTGTGACCCACAATATGCAGCAGGCGGCGCGCGTCGCCGAGCGCACCGGGTTCTTCCTGAACGGCAGGCTTGTCGAATTCGATTCGACGCACAAAATATTTACCAACCCCGGGGACAAGCGGACGGAAGATTACATCACGGGCAGGTTTGGATAATGCGGATCCGATTCCAGCAAAACCTGGACGATTTGAAGGAAAAGCTGCTGGTGATGGCGGGGATGGCCGAGCAGTCGATCCAGCGCGCCGTGGAGGCGTACCGGGTGCGCGACATTTCCATCTGCGATCTTGTCGATCGCGGAGAGATGGCGATCAATCGTCTGGAGCGGGAGATCGACCAGATGGCGCTGGACCTGCTGGCGATGGAGCAGCCGATGGCCATTGATCTCCGCTTTATTCTGTCGGTGATCAAGATCAACGCGGACGTGGAGCGCGTCGGCGACTCGGCGCGCGTGATCAGCGATCGTGTACGGGAGCTGCAGGCATTTCCGATGGCGGAGCTGCCGATCGATATTCCACGGATTGCGAACCTGGCGAGCGGGATGGTACGCAAGGCGCTGCAGGCGTTCATCGAAGGCGATGCGGACATGGCGGAGGCGGTGCTTTTGATGGATGACAGCGTGGACAAGCTGAATGGAGCGGCGCACTACACGCTGCTGAACCTGATGAAGAAGGAGCCGGGCCTGGCGCCGCAGGCACTCAATGCGCTGATGATCTCGCGGGCGCTGGAGCGGGTGGCCGATCATGCGACTAACATCGCCGAAGATGTGATTTTCTGGGTGCGGGGAGCTGATGTGCGCCACAACGTGGGCGCGGCAGCGGCCAACAGCCAGCGCGGCGAAAAAGCCAGGTAGCCGAAAGCAGACCGCGGCCCTAAGCAGGTCCTGGATCCCAGGAGTCAAGCACGGTGATCGCCGGATAATACAGCCCCAGACGAAGCGGAGTTTCCGGCCCGTGCAGGGCGCGCAACGCGCGTGCATAGGCGAGGAGCTGCGGGGCATAGAGGGCGCGCTCAGCCTCGAGGAAAAGGGCGCCGGAGGGAGCTCGGCCGCCGGTCTTGTAGTCGATCACCCACAGATAATCGGCCCCTGCCACGAGCGGTTCGGGGCCGGCGCGGAAGACGCGATCGGCGCGCAAGGTACGGAGCCGAGAGCCGGATTCGCCGGGGACCACGCCGGTCCATGAGGCTTCGGACTGAGCGCCCGCGTGGGGAGCGAGAATCCACTGACAAACTGGATCGGCCGCACACGCAAGGAGCATTTGTGTCACCGTGCCGGTGACAGATTTAAGGGAGTCGCCGGTGAGAGCCGACGCGCGGAGCAGGGCGACGACGCGTGCGCGGAGTTGGGCAGCGTCGAGGCGGGCGAGTTCGGAACCGAGCCGCTCGAGAAGAGTGTGCACCACGGAGCCGACCAGGCGCGCCTGGCGAGAGCCTTCGGGACGCAGGAACTCGGGCGCATCCGGCGTGGTGAAAGAAATTGATCCGGTCACGGTTACATTTGCCGGCAGCGGTGGCTGCGCGGCGTCGAGTGGCAGACGGCGCAGCGTAAGACGAGGGGCCGAGTCCCCGACAGCGGCGACTTCTTCGAGAACCCCGGGGGCGGGGAAGGCGAGAACGCGGGC
>JBAVUB010000468.1:0-4700 GCA_049696575.1 Acidobacteriaceae bacterium
GCCTTGTTCAGTCCAGCCTCAGCCAGCGGAGCAACGACGCGGTGTTCCGCCGCCGCTCTCTGCCCCGGCCGAAAGTCTTTCCCGTCGTCGAGGTTCAATCCATAGGCCACTGCGCTGAACCCGCGACGCGCGCGCTCCGCTTCCAGAACCGTGAACAGCTCATCTTTGCAGTGGAAGCAGCGGTCCCCGTTATTCGCGGCGTAGGCCTCGCGCTCCAGTTCCTTCGTCTCCAGAACCAGCAGCGGAATCCCGTTCTCCTCGGCGAACGCCACGGCGTCCGCGTAGTGACTCCTCGCCAGCGACGCAGAATCCGCCAGCGAGGCCAGCATCCTGTCACCCAGCACACGATGCGCTTCCCAGGCCAGATATGCCGAGTCCACGCCACCCGAATAGGCCACGATGACGCTGCCCAGCGCCCGCAGCCGCTCTTCCAGCGCCGCTTTTTTCTCCTCCAGCGTCATGCCCCTCAACTCGCCTGCTTCCTCATCCTACCCCCCTGAGCGTCACCATTGGAAATTTGCGATCCCCAACCGGGATGCGCGATTCAGCCGCTAAATCTGGGATCATGGAGAGGATGGCAACACTGCACGCGGGGTCAGTCCTCACTACGGAAGAACGGCTGGCCCGTCGACAGCTCATCCTGCGCGACGCCTTCTCCCTGCTCACTCTCTTCCTGATCACCGCCGTCATTTTCGTTCTCACCCTCCTGCTGTTCCGTTCGTTTACCAATCATCGACAGGAATTGGGGGCACGCTGGAAAGCTCGCGGGGAAGCGGCGATGCGTGCGGGCCAACCTGCGGTCGCGATCGATGACCTTCGCTCGGCCCTCGCGTACGTTCCTAACCGCGATACGGAGATCGAGCTCGCCAGCGCCCTGGCGGCCGCGGGGAAAACCCAGGAAGCGAGCGTGTACTTCACCACCCTTTGGGAGTCCGCGCCTGGCGATGGAACCATCAACCTCCAGTTGGCCCGTCTCGCGGCGAAGGAGGGCAATGAGTCCCAGGCCATTCTGCATTACCAGTCCGCTCTTGACGGAACGTGGCAGGGCAATGGCTACGACCGTCGCCGCCAGGTGCGCCTGGAAATGGCGCGCTACCTTATCTCTCGCCGTGAGTTGAATGCCGCGCGCACGCAGCTGCTGATCGCCGCCGGCAACGCGCCCGATGATCCCGCCATCAAACTCGAAATCGCCGGTCTCCTCGAGCAGGCGGCAGCGCCCCAGGATGCTCTGGGCATCTATCGAGCCCTGGCTGCTCGTCACGATCCGCCCGTGGCTGCGCTTGAGGGAGTGGGACGCACCGCTTTTGCTCTCGGCATGTACCGGCTTGCGGGCGACTCCCTGAATCGCGCCCTGAACAGTCCGCTAGCCGCCGGACTCCCTGACAATCAAAAGTCGGCGGACCGCGAATTGCTGGATACCTCGCACCATGTTCTGGATCTCTATCCCGGCTTCAATCTCGCTCCGCGCAGCCGCGCCGAACGCGTGCTTTCGATCAGGAAGATCGCGCGTCAGCGGTTCACCAGCTGCACCGGCTTCACTTCTTCCGCGGCGGCCAGCCTGGGTTCTCGCTGGGACCAGCTGCCATCCGAACTCACGGTACCTCAACTCGAACAGAAGCCGGATCTGGAGCAAACCATTCTGCAGCTCGCCTACGATACTGAAACTACCACCGCCCAGGTTTGTGGCGCGCCCACAGGCGACAGTGCGCTGCTGCTGCGAATCGCTCGCAACCCCGCGGCCGTGGAGCAGGAATAGATGCCCGAGCTGCCCATTCAAGCCGTGAGGGCAACTCCCTCCGATCCCGGTATCGCGGAAATCGCCACGGCCGCTGCACTCTCCGCATCCACCGCTAAATCTGCTCCTCCGGCCGAGGAACCGCCGCGTTCCAGTTTCGCGGCGACCATCGACAAAATCGCGCCCACGCGCGATGAGCGCCTCTTTCTGGTCCTTTCCATTTTCATCGGAGTTATCTCCGGCCTTTTGGTGGTTGCTTTTCGCATCGCGATCGATTGGGTTCGTCTTCTCACCCTGGGATCGGCCCCCCACGGCGGCCAGCTCCGCCTGCTGATCGTCCCGGCCGCCGCCGGCCTCGTTGTCGCCGCCCTGGTCGTCTGGTTCTTCCCGGCTGCCCGCGGCAGCGGCGTCAACCAGACCAAGGCCGCTTTATATGTCTATGACGGTTACATTTCATTCCGCACCGTCATCGGCAAATTCCTCACCTCGGCGCTCGCCATCGGCAGCGGCCATTCTCTGGGGCCGGAAGACCCATCCCTGCAGATCGGCGCCGGCGTCGCTTCTATCATCGCCCGCAACCTTCATCTCTCGCGACGACGGCTTCGCATGTTCGCGCCCATCGGCGCGGCCGCCGGACTCGCCGCAGCTTTCAACGCCCCCATCTCCGCCATCCTCTTCGTGATTGAGGAAGTCATCGGCAGCTGGAGCGCCGCCGTCCTCGGTTCCCTGGTGCTCTCGGCTATTTCCAGCGTGGTCGTGGCTCGCTGGTTCTGGGGAACGGAACCCATGTTCCGCATCCCCTCCATCACCGTGCGCGACCCGCGCGAGCTGCTGGCCTATGCGGTCCTCGGCGTTTTTGGCGGACTGCTCGCTCCCCTGTTCTCTCTGATCCTCGGGTATCTTCGCCCGCGCCTGCGCGCCCTCCCACGCTGGACACACTTTCTCCAGCCTGGCATCGCCGGGCTCCTGGTCGGCGCCATCGGCTTCTTCGGTTTTCCCCAGGTCATGGGGACCGGCTACGACGTGATCGACCAGGCCATGCACGGCCAGTTTGTCTGGCAGATCCTGCTGGCGCTCGTCTTCCTCAAACTGATCGCCACGACGTTCTCGTTTTCCAGCGGAACTCCGGGAGGCATGTTCGCTCCCACGCTTTTCATTGGCGCCATGCTGGGCGGCGCAGTGGGCGCGTTTGAAAAGCACTTCTTCCCGCATCTCACCGGCACGGTGGGCGCATACTCGCTCGTCGGCATGGGCGTTCTCTTCGCCGGATTTCTGCGCGCGCCTCTCACCTCGGTCTTTATGGTGCTGGAGGTCAGCGGCAACTACTCCATCATTCTGCCCATCATTCTGGCCAACACGCTGGCTTTCCTCATTTCGCGCAGTCTGCAACCCGTCGGCATCTTCGAAATCTTTACACGTCAGGATGGGCTCGACCTACCCTCGATGGAGGAGCAGCGTGAAGAGTCGTCCCTCCACATCGAAGATGCTCTGCAGCCCGTCGGCGTTCCCATCGTGACCGGCAGCGACACGCTCCACGCTGTCTCCCGGGCGATCGCGGAAGCGCATGCAGCCGCTTGCCTGGTCAGCCTCGCCGATGGCACCTGGTACGCGATGAGCGCGGAGGAGTTGACCAGCGCCGCTGCTGCCCATACGCCCGAGACGCCGATCGGACGCACCCTGAAGGACGATCGCACGCCCCAGCTCTTTCCTGACATGCCGCTCGACTCTGCCCTTCACTTCTTCCCGCGCTGGCCTCGGCTCCCGGTCCTCAACCGTGCCCGGCGCGGGACCCCCGAGGGCATGCTGACCCTCGACGACGTTCTCCGCCGCTATCGGCGCACCGAGTAGCTGCCACTGATTGAGCACGGCAAGTCGAAGACCCCCCGCATGGAGGAGAGGGCAATCCGGCGCTGCGCGGGCGCACCTCATCCCTTGCATCGCCAGCGCCACGCCACTACGCTCAAGATTCAGGGAATTGCGTTGTTCCGCCCATGCTCGGTCTCTACCAACGACTGATCCTCGGCTGTCTGCTGCTCATCGCGCTGGTCACCACGGTCAGTCTGCTGGTGCGCACCTCCTTCGTGCGCCTCGCGGCGCTGGATGCGCAGGTCCATGTGGCCGAAGCCGCGGTTGCCTCGCTCGCTTCAGCGCAGGGCGCTCTCGCTCGTGAGGAACTGATCGCCGCGCGCATCGCGACCGGCAACGCCACCTTTGCCGAATTCCGCGAACAGGCAGTCCACACCCAAATCCTTCTCCGCGCCGCCGCGGATGACGTGCGTGGCTTCGACCCATCCCTGCCCGTCGACCGGCTGGCGCAGGAACACGCGCGCTTCGCACAGCACCCGCCCGAGGATTCGACGCAACTCACCCAGTCTTTGGAATCCCTGCACGTCGAGTTGCGTCGTGACCTGGATCAGCTCTCGACCCGACGCTATACCAGCGTCACGGCCCTGCGCGGCCAGCAGAACGGACTGCGCGCCCGCCTCATCGCCGCCTGCGGCCTCTCCATCGCCGCTGCTTCTGTCATCTCCGCAGTCATGCTTTTCCTGGTGATCACCCCGTTACGTCATACCGCTCGTGTGGCGCGACGCATCGGCCAGGGCGATCTCCATCAGCGCGTCGAGTGGCGCTCCAAAGACGACCTCGGCACTATCGCTACCGAGCTCAATCGTCTGGCCATCCGGCTTCGCGACCTTCGCGAAACGGAATCCGGCCGCCGCCAGATGGAGTTCCAGCTCATCGACGCCGTCGTGCGCTCGATCTTCGAGCCGGTCATCGTCACCGACGGCAAGGGTCAGGTCCTGAAGCTCAACCAGGCCGCCGTCGAGTTGCTGGGGGGCACCGCGGGCGGCGCGGACGTCGATCGCGGAGTTCTGGCGACAACGCCCGGCGGCGACAAAATCCTCAACGCCATTCGCGCCGCCGTCTCCATGCAGCGCGCCACCACTGCGGAGGAAGGCCAGGC
>JBAVUB010000469.1:0-3128 GCA_049696575.1 Acidobacteriaceae bacterium
TGGTGTATTTCTTACGCGGAAAATTGGGGAAATACGGCAGCCTCGTCGAATGCAACCCGCAGCGGGGCGGCTGGCGGTTCGCGTTGAGAACCGGAGGCCCTGAACATTTCGTTCGCACGCGTTTGTCAAATGGCCCTCAGAGCCGGCCGCGGCGTCCAGTCATTCGTCGGTCGGCGGAGCCTGTGACGCGGGAGGAAGTTCGATCACTGAGTTCATAGGTACGAGCCTGCGTGGGGTGAAGCACAGGGGTAGTTCGGCATCGAGGGGGACGGACGATGAAAACAGACAGGGCAGTCAAGTTGCTGGCCATACTGGTCGTTGCGATCTGTCTTGCTGGCTGCGGAGGCGGGGGCAGCAGCACCATGACCGGCGGGCAGACAAACAACGGCTATGTCTTCGGCGAAGACCAGGGCGCGGACGTGACGATGCAACCGGCTCCACCGGCGTACAGTTTCCCGGCATGGTCGGGGACAGCACCGGGCATTCGGATCGACGAAGTGACGCCATTCACATCAACGGTGAACCCAGCGGGAGCGGACATCTATCAGGGAACCACGCAGGTGGTTTTCGGCCAAGTGAGCGGACCGACGGCGGGGAAGGCCGTGGTCGTCTACGCCTACACGAACGCGTACTATATTCAGCCACTGACCAGCACCACGATCAATATCAACGGAGAGGGAGAATGGATTGCTCCCGCCAATGCCGGCCAGATTACCGCGCTGCTGGTAGCACAGGGCTACAACGCCCCCGCCACAATTGCAAAGCTGCCGGCGGTCGATGGCGTGAATGTTTTCGCTGCTTCGAATGGACCCGGCAGCGTCGATGTTTCGCAGTTTGTGTTCTCGGAGTATGCGATTCCGACAGCCAACCCCGGCCCGGCCAGCATCGTGACGGGATCGGACGGCGCGCTTTGGTTTACGGAATATAACGCGAATCAAATTGGGCGGGTCACGACCTCCGGAGCGGTCACCGAGTATCGGGTTCCCACCCCGTCCGCGGCGCCCAGTGGAATCGCGTCCGGGGCGGACGGGGCGCTGTGGTTCACCGAGGCCAATGCAAATCAAATAGGCCGGATCGCGACATCAGGCGCGATCACCGAGTACCGGATTCCAACAGGGAGCTCCACTCCGCGAAATATCGCGGCGGGATCGGACGGCGCGCTTTGGTTCACAGAAAGCGCGGGCAATAAAGTCGCGCGCATTACGACTTCAGGCACTGTGACGGAGTACTCCGTGCCGACGGCGGGCTCTGAACCCTCGAGCATTGTGGCGGGTCCGGACGGGGCATTGTGGTTCACGGAAATTGCCGGCGACAAGATCGGGCGAATGGCGGCGTCCGGGCAACTGACTGAATATCCAGTTCCCGACACGCTCGGTTTCATCCCCGCTCCATTGGAAATCATCGTTGGCGCCGACGGTGCGCTTTGGTTCACCGGAGCTCCCGCCGGACTGGGAAGAATCACGACCGCGGGAGACATGACGCTGTGGAATATTTCGTGGAACAACATCGGCGTCGGTCCGGACCAGATGATGTGGTTCGCCGGATACACCGGATCTTTCGGCGTTATGGGGCAGTTTAACGATACGCAAGAGCTGTCTTCGTTCGACGTTCCGGCGCCGGCAGCACCGGGCCAACCCAGCGACATCATCACCGGGCCGGACGGCGCGCTTTGGGTCACCGATTCTTCGGGGTATATTGTGCGCTTCGGTCCTCCTGCCTAGGATCGCCCTTGCGGCGCAGGGCTGAGACGGAACCGATTCGGCAGCTTAGACTATTCGGGGCAGTGGAAAGAACAGAACGCTGTGCTTTCCAGAGGAACCGAATATGGATCGACGGGACTTTATCAGGGGCACGGGAGGCGTGCTGGCGGCGGCGGCGCTGCAGGGCAAGTCGGCGTTGGCTGGCGAGCGCGCACGGGATACGATGTGGGGGCGTTCGGTTCTGGCGATGAACCGCGGTTGGCGGTATCACCCTGGAAAGGTTGATGGCGCCGCAGCGCCTGGGTTCGATGACTCGGGCTTCAGCCGTGTTGTCATCCCGCATAGCAATGTGCGGCTGCCCTGGCACAGCTTCGACGATAAGGAATACGAGTTTGTCTCCACGTATCGGCGGCGTTTCCGGCTGCCGCAGAGCGCAAGGGGCAAACGGGTTTTCGTAGACTTCGAAGGCGCGATGACGGCGTCGACGGCGTGGATCAATGGGGTGCGGTTGGGCGAATACAAGGGCGGATACACGCCTTTTTCATTCGAGCTGACGCCGCATCTGCACGCCGAGGGCGAAAACGTCCTTTGCGTCGAGGTCGATTCGACGGAACGACCGGATATTCCTCCGTTCGGAAACGAGATCGACTACCTGACGTTTGGGGGGATTTATCGCGAGGTCTCGCTTCGCATCGTTCCATCTACATATATAGATAACGTTTTTGCTCATGGCCGCGACGTTCTGACGGGCAGCCCCTCGCTTGACGTGGATTGTTTTCTGGCGGGACAGCCGCAGAGCGGGATGGAACTCGAAGTCGAGCTGCGCGATGGAGAGCGGGTCATCGCCACCGGCAAGCAGGCGGTTCCGGAGAATGCTGCTTTGGCTGCTCGACCGAGTCAGCCGAGCGGACCGGTGCAGGCTCCCGTCCACGCCACCGAGGAGACCACCGGCGACCCCGCGCGACAGACGGTTTCACTCGCGGGCCTGAGCGGCGTGCAGCTCTGGGATTTGCAGCATCCCCATCTCTACACGGTCAATGTCCGGTTGCTTCGGGACGGACGCATCGTTGATGAAGATTCCCGCCGCATCGGCTTTCGCGAGGCTACGTTTACGGATCATGGGTTCTCGCTCAATGGAAAGATTGTCAAGCTGCGCGGACTCGACCGGCATCAGACGTTTCCTTTTGTGGGGCAGGCGATGCCGGCGCGGGGGCAGCGGCAGGACGCGAAGATTCTGCGCAAGGTTCTGCACTGCAACATCGTCCGCACGTCGCATTACCCGCAGTCACGCCATTTTCTGGATTGCTGCGACGAGGTCGGGCTGCTGGTGCTGGAGGAGATCCCCGGCTGGCAGCACATCGGCGACGAGGAATGGAAGCAGGTGGCTGTCGATAATGTGGGGCGCATGATCCGGCGCGACTGGAACCA
>JBAVUB010000470.1:0-6893 GCA_049696575.1 Acidobacteriaceae bacterium
TACGCCGTCTACCGCCAGCTTCCCGAAGCCGTTCCCGGAGCCTACCGGCTGCTGGCCAACCTGATCGCCGCCGGGAAGCACCCCGCGCAACCGTAAAAAGTTCAGACCAGCGCCCGGTCACGCCTCGCTTTCCCGCAAAGCCGTGTAAGCTGCGCGCCCTGTCAATGCCGCTCTCGATTCCCGTAAGCTATTGACCCTTCACTAAGTTCCCCGCGCCTCCGCGGGGCTTTTCCCCGAACATTCACCGCAAATTCTCAGAACATTCACACTTGCCTGCGACCATGCCGCTTGGGTAGCTGTGGGCCTGTTCGGAAGGGCAACGCGCGATGTCCGCCGCTGCAATTCCGTGCACGCTCAGGACCCAAAGCATTCCCCCCGCTGCAATGCATCGCTTACGCATTTCTAACTCCTGAGAGGCTGAATGACCAACAATTTGAAGGCGCTTGCCATCCTGGCGCTGGCCATGGCGGTTGTCGGCGGTTACGCGCAGACTGCGGCCAGCTCGCCCAAGCCGGTCCATCACAAGAAAGCTGCCGCGCCCAAGGGTCCCAGCGTGGAAGCGCAAATCGAGGAACTGCGGCAGCAGGAGCAATCCGATCGCGGCCAGATCGACTCGCTCAAGCAACAGCTCTCCGATCGCGACGCGCAGCTCCAGTCCGCACAGCAGGCTGCGGCTCAGGCCCAGGCAGCCGCGCAGGCCGCTCAGGCTGCGGCCACTTCCGAGCAGCAGACGCTCTCCTCCAACGCTGAAGCGGTTTCCAGCCTGCAGAGTTCGGTCACCGACCTGAAAGCCAACAGCATCTCCATCGCCAGCACCCTCCAACAGCAGCAGGCGGACACGAAGAAGATGTTCGAGAGTCCCGAAGCCGTTCACTACAAGGGCATCACCATCTCACCGGCCGGCAGCTTCCTGGCGGCTGAAACCGTGTGGCGCCAGGGCGCGACCGGCGGCGGCCTCAACACCGGCCCAACCCTCATCCCGCTGGCGAACTCCGACGATGCGCAGATCAGCGAATTCAACGGTACCGGTCGTCAGTCTCGTATTGCGATCAAAGCCACCGGCAAACTCCCCAACGTCACCCTGACCGGCTACTACGAGATGGACTGGCTCAGCGCCGGCATCACCTCCAACGGCAATCAGTCCAACAGCTACACGCTCCGCCAGCGTCAGTTGTGGGCGGACGCGCGCTTCAACAGCGGCTGGGATGTTTCCGGCGGCCAGGGTTGGTCGCTCGCCACCGAAACCACCCAGGGCGAAACCCGAGGCACCGAGATTCTCCCCGCCACCATCGACCCACAGTACGAAGCGGGCTTCATCTGGACCCGTCAGTACAGCTTCCGCGTCACCAGGGACTTCGGCAACAAGTTCTGGCTGGGCGCCTCGGCTGAGAATCCCGAGACGCTGAACCCGGGCGGCAGCGGCCTGCCCACTAACATCCTCATCGGCTCCGACGGACAGGGCGGCGGTCTCTACAACAATACCGCCAATTACTCCTTCAACTACTCTCCGGACTTCGTCGCCAAAATGGTCTTCGAGCCCGGCTGGGGCCACTGGGAAGTCTTCGGCATCGAGCGCAATTTCCGTGATCGCATTTACCCCAATGAGTCCTGCTCCGGGACAACCTGCACCGGCACCACAGCCGGCGCCTATAACGACAGCATCCCCGGCGCTGGCATCGGCGCCGGCTTCCGCGCACCCCTCGGCACCAAGAACTTCACCATCGGTCTGAAGGGTCTGTACGGCAAAGGCATGGGTCGCTACGGCGACTCCACCCTTGGCGATGTTACCGTCCGTCCGGACGGCGAGCTCGACCCGCTGAAGGGCTTCTCCTCCATGAGCACCATCGAAGCCAATCTCAGCAAGCGCCTGATGATCTACCTCAACTATGGCGGCGACTATATCTACCGCGATTACCAGGGCAAGATCGGCTACGGCGATCCTCTGACGTCGATGAGCGGCTGCCTCACTGAGCCGCCTCCCACCACGGCGCCCACCTCCGGCTTCGGTGGCGGCACCGGCTTCGATCCCTCCACACCGAGTAGCTGCGGCAACCAGAACAAGGACACGCAGGAGTTCACCGCCGGCAATTGGTATAACTTCTACAACGGTCCCAAGGGCCGGATGCGCTTCGGCCTCCAGTACAGCCGCTGGGAGCGCGATATCTGGTCTGGCGCGGGTGGCACGACCAATCCAGGCGGCGGCGCCAAGGGTGCCGACAATATGTTCTGGACTTCGTTCCGCTACTACGTCCCGTAGATCATTCCCACCCCACAACACAAAGGACCCGCTGCGGCGGGTCCTTTTCTTTCGTTGCGAAAACGCGGGCCGCTTTGCTCCCGGCTCCCAGCTACCCTCACCCGACCGGCTGCTCTTCTTCCACCACCGGCCCATGCGTCGCCGCCGTCGGCATGGGTGGGGGCGTGGCCACAGGAGCATCGCCAATCCGCTCGGAGAAATGGCACTCGGGAGCATTTTCCAGATCGGCAGCGGTCTCGCCCTTCCTCGGACGACGCCTCGGCATCATCTCCTTGTTGTTAGGGCAAACCAGGTAGAGGCCTCCGTCGATCACCCGCTCGACCACGTACGGCGATTTGCACTGCGGGCAACTCTGCGCGACCGGTTTCAGATTCGAAGTGAAATTGCACTTCGGATAACGCGTGCAGCCCCAGAAGATGTTCCCCGTCCGCGCCTTGCGCTCCGCGATGTCCCCCTCGCCACACTTCGGGCACTTCAACCCCTCGATCAGGTTCTGCTTAATGTATTTGCACTTCGGGTACCCCGAACAGGAGACAAATTCCCCGTAGCTCCCCGTGCGCAGCACCAGTTGCTTGCCGCACTTTGGACACTTCTCATCCAGCGGCACCGCCGGCTTCTGCTGCTGTTTCTGGCTGAGCCGCCGCACCGTCTTGCACGGCGGATCGGCGTTGTAGTCCGGGCACGCCATATAAGCGCCGAAGGGTCCCCGCCGCAGCACCATCACCTTGCCGCAGTTCTCGCAATATTCTTCAGCGGGCACATTCTGCGCGTCGCCGGACTGCAGATCGGGCTTCGCCTCGAAATGCTCCTTGGTGAAGCCGCAGCTCACCTGCTCCACCGTCACTTTGCGCCCCGTGCCCACGGCGTTGTCGAGCGCCACCTTCAGTTCGGCCTTGTCCTTCACCTCAAGCGTGGTCGATTCGTCGTTCTCCGTGGTCCTCACCAGCATGGGATACTTCAGCCGGCCTTCTACCCTGGACAGAACCTTCTTCGGTTCCTTCTTCCAGCTCGTGGCGGCAATCGGCACCGGCTTTTCCTTCGCATAGGCGCTACACGCATAGAAGGACCCGAATTTCCCCCACTTCAGCACCAGCGGCGAGCCGCACAGATCGCACTTCTCGTCGGTCGGCTTTTCCATCCGCTTCACATTTTCCATGTGCTTCTCGGCGCTCTTCAGCTCTTCTTCAAAGTGCCCGTAGAAGCCCTTCAGCAGATCGGTCCACTTCTCCCTGCCCTCTTCGATGTCGTCCAGCTCCTCTTCCAGCTTCGCCGTGTACTGGGTATCGAAGATGTAGGGGAAATTCGCCACCAGCAGATTCGTCACGACTGTGCCGATCTCCGTCGGGAAAAAGCGCCCGCCCCGCCCCGTGGGCGGAACCTTCGTGACATATTCGCGATCCTGAATGGTGGTGATGATCGACGCGTAGGTCGACGGACGCCCAATCCCCCGCTCCTCCAGCTCTTTCACCAGCGAAGCTTCGTTGTAGCGCGGAGGCGGCTCGGTGAATTTCTGCACGGCATCGACCGCGGAAGGCCGCGACGCGATCTCGATCTGCGGCGCCTCAAAAGGAGGAATCTCCTCGATCTTGTCCCCCGGACCCGCTTCCTCATTGCGGGCTTCAATCCTCGCGACTTCGACGTTGTATCTCTTCCGCGCGTGGGCCACCTTCGCCGCTCGCTCCTGCGCCGCGATGCCCGACAAATGCTCCTGCGTCGCCAGCGTCAGCCGCGCGCCCTCTGGAATCTCGGGCAGATCTTCCTCATCGTCCTCGTCGGTTTCGTAGATCTTCAGATAGCCGTCGAACTTCAGCACCGACCCGGAAACGCGGAAGTTATACGTCTTCTTGTTTTTCGCGTCGATCTCGACCGTGGTCACGTCGTAAATCGCCGGAACCGTCTGCGAAGCGACAAACCGTTGCCAGATGAGCCGGTACAGCTTGTACTGCTCGTCGCTCAGATATCGCTTGATCTTGTTCGGGTGCATTGCAGGATCGGTCGGCCGGATCGCTTCGTGCGCGTCCTGCGCATCTTTCTTCGAACGGTAGACGTTGGGCTGGGCCGGCAAATACTCGTTGCCCATTTTCCTGGCGATATATTCCCGCGCCGCCGCGATCGCTTCCGGCGCAACCCGCGTGGAATCGGTACGCATGTAGGTGATCAGGCCGGCCGAGCCGTCCGCGCCCAGATCCACGCCTTCGTACAGCCGCTGCGCCACGCCCATCGTCCGCTTGACGCTGAATCCAAGCTTTGCCGCCGCCGACTGTTGCAGGGTGCTGGTAATGAACGGCGGGTACGGATTGCTCCTGCGCTCCTTCTTTTCGACCGAGCGCACGCTCCACACCGCTGCCGTCGTGGCATCGATGATCGCCCGCGCTGTCTGCTCGTCAGGAACCGAAGGCGCGCTCACGCCCTCCACTTTGGCGCGTTCCCCGTCGATGCCGACGAATCTCGCCGTAAACAGGAGCGGCTCGCCGCCAGCGGCCTTCGCGTCCTTCTCCAGTTCCAGAATCGCGTCGATGGTCCAGTACTCGGTCGGCTTGAATTCCTGAATCTGCTTTTCCCGCTCGACGATCAGCCGCACTGCAACGGTCTGCACGCGCCCCGCGGAAAGGCCCCGCCGCACCTTATCCCACAGCAAGGGCGAAATCTGGTAGCCGACGATCCGATCCAGCACCCGCCGCGTCTGCTGCGCGTCCACCAGATTCGCGTCCACGTCCCGCGCATGCTCGAACGCCGCGCGCACCGCCTTCTGCGTGATCTCGTTGAACGTCACGCGCCGGATCCGGCTCCCGGCCTTCACTACCGGACGAAGCTGCATTTCCAGATGCGCGGCAATCGCTTCGCCTTCACGGTCCGGATCGGGCGCCAGATACACAGCATCCGCCTTCTGCGCCATCTTTCTCAGCCTGGCAACGACCTTCTCTTTGTCGGGAGACACGATCAGCGTCGGCTCAAACGTACGGTGCGCCAGCTCCACACCGATATCTCGCTTCGGCAGGTCCATAATGTGGCCGAACGAGGCTTCGACGTCGAAGTCTTTGCCCAGATACTTGTTGATCGTCTTCGCCTTGGCAGGCGATTCGACGATGACCAGAGATTTACTCATCGTTTCCTTTAGACCGTGACTGCGGCACGCATGTCGCTTCCACCGGTTACTTCGTTCCGCACTTCTGTCCGGTTCTACCACGACCCGCCGCTTTGAATCTATAGTGCGAGGGTGCAGCGCGCACCAGACATGCAACGCTAAGCGCGCCGTCCTTCAAAAACTCCTGACGTAGTTCTTTCCAGGAAGTTGTCGTACGCGCCCGGCGAGTTCCAGCTCAAACAGCGCTGTGAAAACCTCGGAAGAGCTCAGTTCCGGCTCCAGCTTTTCGAGGATTTCATCCATCTGCAGTGCTTCATCCTGGCGAAGCACGCTCAGCACCCGCGCCTCTGAGGGCGGCAGCGGTGATTCCTCGAATAACGATGCCTCAGAGGTGCCCTCGGATGCAAATCCCTCGCTTTGCTCCAGCCCCATCCGGATCTGCGTGGGCAGCTCTTCCCACACGTCCTCCCAGCACGAAGTCAGCTTTGCGCCTTGCTTTATCAGCATGTTAGGGCCCCACGCGTTTTTCGTCGTCACGTTCCCGGGCACGGCGAAAACTTCCCGGTTCTGTTCGAGCGCGCAGCGCGCCGTCACGCGCGTGCCGCTGTACTCCGCCGCCTCGATCACCAGCACACCCACGCTCATCCCGCTCAGCATCCGGTTCCGGCGCGGAAAATTCTGAGGCGCGGGAAAAGTCCCCAGCGGCAGTTCCGAAAGTATCGCGCCCCCGCCCGCGATAATCTGCTCCGCCAGCGACTTGTTCTCCTTGGGATAAATCACGTCCACGCCGGTTCCCCAAATAGCAATCGTCGGCCGCTTCGCCCCGACCGCTCCCTTGTGCGCTGCCGTATCCACGCCCCGTGCCATGCCGCTCAGAATAATCAGCCCCCGCATCGCCAGGTCGCGCGCCAGCCTCTCCGCCATCCCCGTTCCATACGGAGTGGGATGCCGCGTCCCCACCACCGCAAGGCTCGGCCGCGCCAGCAATCCCGCATCGCCGCGCACCCACAGCACCGGCGGCGGATCGTAAATCTCCCGCAGCCGCTCCGGATACGCCTCCTCGTGATACGTCAGGATCGCAGCGCCCGTAGCAGCCAGCTTCTCCAGCTCCTGATCCGCCGCGTGACCCGCTTCCCCCGAAGAAATAAACTGCGCCGATTGCGCAGGAAGCTGCAGCCCCTCTAACTCGGTCAGCGGCAGATGCAACACCCGCGCCGCACTCCCAGCCCGCTCGACCGCATGCAGAATCCGCCGCGGCCCCACCCCCGGCGTCAGCGCCAGTGCCAGCCACGCATGCCGATCCTCGAACGAGGCCGTCCCCGGCTGATCCACAGTGGTCGCGGTTGTACTCATTGCTGTTGCATTTCTCTGCCCGCCAGGCACGGCGCAAATCGAGCATTTTTCATCAACACTGCCGGGAGACTACGATCCGTTTCCACCGCCGGTCAAGCAAAACAGCCCCCACCCTGGTTACCAAGGCCACATTGCTACACTAACCAGTGCCTCCCGACCGCCTCCGCGTTTCCGCCATCCGCTTCCTCAATCCCGCAC
>JBAVUB010000471.1:0-4364 GCA_049696575.1 Acidobacteriaceae bacterium
CCTGCACCTGGCAGCTCGGCGAACCCGCCCTCATCGCCGCCGCCACCGGCGTCCCCGTGGTCTCCAATTTCCGCCCCGCCGACATGGCCGCCGGAGGTCAGGGCGCGCCGCTGGTCCCCCTCCTCGACTACGTCCTCTTCGCCCATCCCACCCGCGCTCGCGTCCTTCAGAACATCGGCGGCATCGGCAATCTCACCGTCATCCCCGCCGCCGCTACCCAGGAAAAAGTCATCGCCTTCGACACCGGCCCCGGCAACATGATCATCGACGCCCTCATGCAGCAGCTCTTCTCCAGGCCCTACGACCGCAACGGGGGCACCGCCGCCCGCGGGAAAATTCTCGAGCCCGTACTCCGCGCCGTCCTCAAAGAAAAATTCTTCCGCCAGTCCCCGCCCAAATCCGCTGGCCGCGAACAGTTCGGTGCAGCTTACGCCCTAAAATTCCTCGCCGCCTGCCGCAAACACGGCAAGCGCCCCCTGGCATTTCGACCGGCAGACGCCATCGCTACCGCCACCGCCCTCACCGTCGAAAGCATCGCCGACGCCGTCCGCTGCTGGGTCCTGCCCCTCACGCACAACAGCCCCATCGACGTCATCGTCTCCGGCGGAGGCGCACGCAACGCCACCCTCCTTGCCCAGCTCCGTGACCGCCTCGCGTCCCTCAATTGCAGCCTTACCACCACCGACGCCACGGGCCTCCCCGCCGAAGCCAAAGAAGCCGCCGCCTTCGCCCTCCTCGCCTGGCAAACCTGGCACCACCGCCCCGGCAACATCCCCTCCGCCACCGGGGCCACTCGCCCCGCCATCCTCGGCCAAATCACCTATGTCTAGCCTGGGATGTCATCCTGAGCGCAACGCGCGAAGGACCTCGCGTTTCCGACTTGCTGTTTTCTATTCCCTATTCCCTATTGCCTATTCCCTGATTTTTGGCTGCGCCAAAAATCAAGACCCCACAACCGTCACCATGCTCATCGAATCGAGCCCCACCAACCTCGATCCCCGCATCGGCGTCGATGCCCAGGCCGAGCACATCGACTCCCTCCTCTTCGACGCGCTCGTCCGCCGCGACGAGCACTTCGGCCTCCAGCCCCTCCTCGCCACTTCGTGGGAAACTCCCGACCCCCTCACCTGGGTCTTTCACCTCCGTACCGACGCCCGCTTCCACGACGGCCGTCCCCTCACTTCCCGCGATGTGAAATTCACCATCGACTCCATCCTCGACGGCACCGTCATCTCCGTGAAAGCCGGGTCCTTCACCACCCTCGACCACATCGACGCCCCCGACCCCGCCACCGTCGTCTTCCATCTCAAAAAGCCCGACCCCGCGCTCCCCTTCAATCTCTGCGACGGCGCCATCGGCATCGTCCCCTGGGGCAGCGGGCGCGATTTCGGCCAGCATCCCATGGGTAGCGGCCCCTTCGCCTTCGTCAACCAGCAAATCGACCGCGACGTCGTCATCGCCCGCGCGCCCGCCTACTGGGGCGACAAACCCAACATCCCGCGCATCCGTTTCGCCGTCGTCCCCGACGCCACTACCCGCGCCCTCGAGCTCGAAAAAAGTTCCGCCGACGTCGAAAGCAACGCGCTTCCCGCCGACGAGGTCTACGCCCTGCGCCGCGATCCGCACCTCGCGATCGAAGACGGCCCCGGCACCGTCCTCAACTACATCGTCTTCAATACCCGCGACCCCATCCTGCGCGACGCGCGCGTCCGCACTGCCATCGCCGTCGCCGTCAACCGCCCGCTCATCATCCAGGCGCTCTATCGTGGCGAAGCCCGCCTCGCCGAAAGCATGTTGCCGCCCCAGCACTGGGCCTGGACCGCCGACACCGGTCAACACCCGTACAATCCCGCCGTCGCCAACGCCCTCCTCGATCAGGCCGGCTATCGCCGCGATGCCCACGGCGTCCGCTTCCACGTCGGCATGAAAACCTCCAACGACGAAACCGTCCGCCTCATGGCCGTCGCCATCCAGGAGCAGCTCGCCCAGGTCGGCATCGCTCTCGATCTCCGCAGCTATGAGTTCGCCACGTTCTACTCTGACCTCACCCGCGGCGCCTTTCAGCTCGCCCCCTCCCGATGGATCGGCGGCAACGAGAACCCTGACATCTTCCGTTACGCCTATTCCAGCTCCGCCTTCCCGCCTCACGGCGCCAACCGCGGCTTCTACTCCAGCCCTGCGATGGACGGCCTCATAGCCGACGCCACATCAACCACCAACCGACCACAGCAAATCGCCGACTACGTCCGCATCCAGCAACTCGCCGCCCGCGACCTGCCCTCCCTCGACCTCTGGTACCTCGACTCGGTCATCGTCCACAACCGCCGCCTCGCCAATATCCACCCCAACCCCTCCGGCACTTTCGACTTCCTCCGCACCGCGGCGCTGCAACGCTAAAGGAATCCCGGGGTGCCCCACATCCCTGCAGTTGGGGATGTGGGAAGCGCGCAAGGCGCGCCGCTTTTTGCTCGCTTCGAGCTCGACGTTGGCTGGCCGTTCGCTCGCTACAATCAAACCAGCCCGATGAAACTAATCCTCCCCGCCGGAAACTTCCGCGCCTGGCTCTTCGACATGGACGGCACCATCGCCGACTCCATGCCCCTCCACTACATCGCCTGGAAACAAACTCTCGCCGAATACGGCTGCCCCCTCTTCCCTGAGCCGCTCTTTTATTCCTGGGGTGGCATGCCCGTCCGCGAGATCGTCGCTACGCTCAACCAGCGCCACGGGCTATCGATGCCCATTGAAGAAGTTGCCCACCGCAAAGAAGGCCTCTACTTCGATCAGCTCGCACGCCTCACCGCCGTCCCTGAAGTCCTCGAGCAGATCGAAGAAGCCCACACCAGGATCCCCTTCGCCGTCGTTTCCGGCTCCACGCGCGAATCCGTCACCAAATCTCTCTCCATCCTTGGTCTGCTCGACAAATTCGACGTCCTCGTCTGTGCAGGCGACTATCAAAAAGCCAAGCCTGACCCCGAGCCCTACCTGCTCGCCGCGAAGAAGCTCAACGTCCCACCCGAAACCTGCCTCGTCTTCGAAGACACCGACATGGGCATCGAGGCCGCCACCCGCGCCGGCATGCAATCGGTGCGTGTGCCGCAGCCCCACGAACGCACCCCGACGCAGTCGTCCTGACGTGACCATTGCGAAACTCGCCTTCCCCCAGGCTCGTTCGGCCGCTGACGGGGCTCTCAGCATGACAGAGTGAAAATCAGGCCTGGGCTATGGGAACCTGGGGTTTCCAGGCGCCGGTGCGGACCATGGCGTCGATGGCGGTGGGTTCCATGGGGCGGGCGAAGTAGAAGCCCTGGCCGCAGGGGCAGCCCATGGTTTTGAGTTCTTCCAGTTGCTCGGCGTCTTCGATGCCTTCGGCGACGACATCCATGCCGAAGGAGCGGGCGAGCGAGAGGATGGAGTCGACGATGAGGTGCGAATCGCGGTCGTGGACGATGCCGCGGACGAAGGAGCGGTCGATCTTGAGAGTGTCAAAGGGGAAGCGCTGGAGGTAGTCGAGAGAACTGTAGCCGGTGCCGAAGTCGTCCATGTGGAGGCCGACGCCGAGCTGCTCGATGGCGCACATGGTTTTTTGCGCGGCGGGAGCGTCGGAGATGAGGCTGCTCTCGGTGAGTTCGAGGCGAAGGCTGGCGGGGCTGAGTCCGGTTTGGGCAAGGACGTCGCGAACCTGGCGGAGGAGGTCGGGCTGCTCGAGTTGTTTGGCGGAGAGGTTGACGCTCATGCGGGTTTTTTTGAGCTGCTCGCTGCCGGTCTTGTGCCATTCCATGAGCTGGCGGCAGGCCTCGGCCATGCCCCAGGCGCCGAGGGGAACGATGAGGCCGGTTTCTTCGGCGAGGGGAATGAATTCAGAAGGCGGGAGCAGGCCGCGGCGGGCGTGACGCCAGCGGACGAGAGCTTCAAAGCCGATGATGCTGTTGGTGCGGAGGTCGACCTCGGGCTGGTAGAACATGACGAGCTCGCCTGTGTGGATGGCGCGCTCGAGTTCGGCGGCGAGATTGAGGCGGTCGAGGGCGTGCTCGCGCATGCCGTGGGAATAGCAGACGACGCCGGGTGGATCTTTTTTGCGCGCATGGAGGAGGGCGCTTTCCGCGCCTGCCATGAGCTCTTCTGGGTGGGAGAAGAGCATGCCTGCTTTGACGACGCCGACGGCCAGCTGGGGCACGATGGTGTGACCGCGGTAGTGGATGGGCTCGCGGAAGGCCGCGATGGCCTGGGCAGCGAACTGGGCGGCCTCTTCTTCAAGGTGAATGCCTTCAAGAAGGAGCATGAACTCGGCGCCCACGAGGCGCGCGGCCACGGCGTGCTCGGGGAGGATGGCCTGGAGCCGCTCGGCGGTGGCGATGAGCAGG
>JBAVUB010000472.1:0-2403 GCA_049696575.1 Acidobacteriaceae bacterium
GGGCTACGCCACGCTGGTGGGCGAGCGCGGTGTGAAGCTCTCCGGCGGCGAGCGCCAGAGAGTGGCGCTGGCCCGCGCTTTCCTGGCCAACGCTCCCGTGCTGGTGCTCGACGAGGCGACTTCGAGCCTCGATTACGAGTCCGAGGCCCTCATCCAGGAAGCGATGCAGCGCCTGATCGCAGGACGGACGGCGATTGTGATCGCCCATCGCCTCGCGACGGTGCGCATGCTCGATCGCATCCTGGTCTTCGATAACGGCGAAGTCGTCGAAGAGGGCCGCCACGATGACCTGGTGCGGAAAACGGCCGGCATTTACCGGCGTCTGTTCGAGCGGCAGGCCCTCGGATTGCTCGCCAGAGAGGAGGATGTGTTCCTGGATGAGGACGAGATGGATGAGGAAGCGGTCAGTTAAATCGTCCTCTCGTCCGGGCGCGGCGGAGAACACCGCTGCGCCTGCCTCTTTTTGACTGGAAGATAATTTCGGCATTAACATAGTTCCATTCATGGAAGCATCTGCCGGAAACCCGGCATCGCTCGTCGGCCAGTTCATGCAGGCGATGCATCGCTGCGACGGCGGCCGAACCTTGCCGCTGCTGCATGCCGCGAAACTAACCATGCCCCAGATGGCGGTGCTGGAATACGTCGCGGCTCCCCGCACGGTCTCCGCGGTCGCGGATTACATCGGGCTCTCGCGACCGGCCACCAGTTACATGCTCGATAAGTTGGTGCGCCGCGGCTTCGTCCGCCGTTCCGAAGGGAAAGTGGATCGTCGCGAACGCTCGGTCGTCCTGACCGCCAAAGGCGCAGCGTTGCTGCACAGGATTCACGCCGCCCGCGTAGCCCGATTTGAGGCTTCGCTCGCCGGTCTGTCGCCCCAGGCCGCAACCCGTCTGGTCCACGCCCTGACCGCGGTCATGGCGGAGCTGGACAGCGTCCGCAACCTCTCGCCGGAGCCCGATGCGGCTCCCGGAAGCAGGCGCCGATGAATCCACGCGCGTTTCTCCTCCTCAACCTGGCTCTCTCGTTTTATCTGGTGGGCGCCATCTGGGCCCACGAAGTCGACATCTTCCGAACCTGGAAGCTCGTCGACGCGAAGGATTTTTCCCGCATCCAGTCCGCGCACTGGATGAAGCTGCCCTACTGGGTTTTTGCGCCGCTGGGCCTGGCGCTCGCGGGCTCCATCGCCCTCGTCGTCGTTCACCCGGACCACTCGCCCCGTTGGGCGATCTGGGGAAGCCTGGGCAGCCAGTTGCTCTCGCTTCTGCTCACGGCAACCTTCTGGGGGCCGTGGCAAGCCAAACTCAGCCACGACCCCCGTGGTCCCGCCAGTCCTTATCTCCAGAAGTTCCTGGCTACCCACTGGATTCGTACCCTGCTCATCAACGCATACGGGCTGATCCTGCTTCTCTGGGCGATCGAGGTGCTCGCGTGAGTCGCGAGCACTCGTCGATGGCGCCACTCCGGCAGCGCCAGATCAAAAGTTCCTCGACCTGGGTTCGGCTGGCTCTCCTCTTCGTGGGCCTCTGTGTGGCGCAGACCGGAACCGCTGGCGTCGACACCTTCAGCTTGTCTGGAAAAGTGACCGGAGGCTCAGGGAAACACGTGATGCATGTTGCGCTGTGGGACGCGGCCGGTTTTCTCAAGCATCCGGTGCGCGAAATCCGCATCGAACCCGGCGACCCGACTGACTTTCACTTCGATGTGCCGCCCGGCCGCTGGGCCCTGACCGCCTTTGAAGACCTGAACGACAACGGCAAGTTGGATATGGGTATGTTCGGGCCAAAGGAGCCGAACGGTTTCTGGCGGCCATTCCATGCCTGGCGCAAACCGCGTTTCGACGATGTTGCCTCAGTGATCGATCGCGAGGCCGTCGGCATCGAGCTTCGCTTGAGCAAGCCATGAGGGCCTCACCATGGATTCAACTCCGATGGATGGAACAGAGCAAAATCGTGCGCCAGCCCCCGTTTCGCCCCGGTCCCCAAAATTTGTCAAGCTTTTCGCGCACGGTACTAAAGTGTTGTCCCACATTCCACACCACTTCCATCCTTATACCCTCAAAGAATTTTGGCGGCTTTTATAGCTGGACTTGGTATCCTGATAATAGAGGGTAAAAAAAGAAGTCCCCCGCGCCTGTCCGGGAATCGGATCCTCGCACGCCTCGCCAACGCGAGGCTTTTTTATGAGTTGCCAGTTCACTGAACGCTGTCTTTTCGGGTTTTTCTGAACGCTGACCGCTGTCTTTTGAGGGCCTCTCGCAACTAACCGCTTTTCAATTACTTGGGTCCTGAGGCCCTCAACCCGAAACAAGAACCCGCTTGTTATCAAACACTTAACAAAAACGTAAGGGGGAGGGGGTGGCTGCTTCACTCCGCCGTCTCGGCCAACGCTACCGTTTTCTTCAGC
>JBAVUB010000473.1:0-1544 GCA_049696575.1 Acidobacteriaceae bacterium
GCCGCATGCGTCGTGCGCGGCCCCAGTGCCCTTTGCACCAGCGTAAGCACCAGACCCTCCGCCTCCAGCGGCTCGGCGATCTCCTGCCGCAGGCTGTGCCGCAGCATCGCCACCAGCGCCTGCGTTCGCCCATCGATGCGCAGTCGATGACACCGGAACCCCGCCGTCGCTCGATCCCACAGAAGCTCCGCCGGCGCCATTTCCAGCAGCAGCGCCGGACAGATCGCCACCGAAAGGCTCGCGTCCCCGCCTCGCACAGGATGGCTGACGCGATATCCCTCACCCGCGTTGAAGAACAGCACCTGGTTCGCCTCAGCGACGGCCTGATCCTCTCCCAGGTGGCGAACCCAGGTTCCCCGGTACGGAAACACCAGTTCCGTCGCCGTCGAATACTCTTCCCCGCTCCGCCCCCCGCAACTGCCCCGGCAGTACACATCCCGGACGCAAACCGTGGAGGACCGCAGCAGCAGATCCGCTGACATCTCTCGCCTCACCCCGATACGGATCTTCGCTTGCACGCCCTGTCCTCGGACCAGTCGCCTTCCTTAGCTCGCTTTCGCCTCCGCCTCCCGCCTGCGGATGGCCGCTCCTGCCGGGTCAGTTAGGATATCCACCCACTGTGGAGCCGGCGCGGCCTCGTCGTAATTGTCATGCCAGTTCCACCACTTATACGGCGCCGTCTGCGGATACCCCTCCGGCGAATCCTCCCAGCTTTCCTGCCGCCCAAGCGCCGTCATATCCAGGTAACTCCACACGCTCCCCATCGCCTCGTCGCCCCGGCTGTTAATGAAGTAAGTCAGATACACCTTGTCGCCGTCGCGGATGAAAGCATTGTGCCCGTGCCACTGGTCCACGCCAAAGTCCACGTCAAAGCCATCGAGCATCGTGTACCACGGCATCTCCCAGCCCATCCGCGCCTTCACCCGCGCAATGTCCCCCTGCGGCGCCCGCGAAGCCCACGCCAGCGTCGTGTCCCGCGCGTTCAAATGCGCCACGTGCCCCACCTGATCGGCGCCCAGCGAGCAGCCCCTGCAAGCATGCTCCGGCCAGCCAAACACCCCAGGCTCAAAGAACGCCCGATACACGACCAGCTGCCGCCGCCCCTCAAACAAATCCAGCAGCCCAACCTTCCCCTTAGGCCCCTCGAACGCATACTCCTTCTCCACCAGCATCCACGGCATCCGCCGGCGTTCGGCAGCCAACGCGTCACGCGACCGGGTCACAGCCTTTTCCGTCACCAGCAGCTTCTGGCGCGCTGCCTCCCATTCCTCCTGCGACACAACCGGAGGTGTCTTCATCGCGAGATTCCCTTTCCGTTGTTCCATCTCTCTCTCCTTGCCCGTTGCCATCTTATTTCTCCTTTGCTTTCCGGAATAGACCCAGACGATTCGCTCTCAGAAATCCTCTGACCTTCCCGATGCACACCGCCAGAATACCCCCCGTCGATCCGGCTCCGGCAACCAAGGCTGCTGCGCTTGCGATACACGCGGGGCACATAGTCCCTCCTCTTTCAAAATTTTCCAGTTCCACGTTGGTTGTCTTTA
>JBAVUB010000474.1:0-3186 GCA_049696575.1 Acidobacteriaceae bacterium
GGTGAGGGGCGGGAAGCCGCGAGGAATGCCGCCGAAGCGGGAGCCGATGGTTTCGACGTGGAGATGGAGCAGGGCGGCGGCGGCGGTGCAGGCGAAGACGGCGAGAATGGAGCCTGGGATGCGTCGATTGATGCGCGGCCAGAAGAAGATGATGGCGAGAGTCGCGGCGGCAATGGCGACGGTAGGCCATTGGATGGTGCCGATGTGCTCGGCCAACACTTTCATGCGGGGGAGGAAGCTGCTGGGGACGGGAGGAGTCCTGAGGCCGAGGAAATCTTTGATCTGGGTCGAGGCGATCAGCAGCGCGATGCCGTTGGTGAAGCCGATGATGATGGGGCGGGGGATGAACTTGACTGCGGTGCCAAGGCCGGTAATCCCCATGATGAGGAGGATGACGCCGGCCATGAGGGTGACGAGGGAGAGGCCGGCGATGCCGAAGCGGGCGACGATGCCGGCCACGATGACCACGAAAGCGCCGGTGGGTCCGCCGATCTGGACGCGGGAGCCGCCGAGGGCGGAGATGAGGAAGCCGGCGACGACGGCGGTGTAGAGTCCCGCCTGGGGCGTGACGCCGGAGGCGATGCCGAAGGCCATAGCAAGGGGGAGAGCGACGAGGCCGACCGTGACGCCGGAGGCGAGGTCATGGGTGAAGCGGCGTACGGAATAGGTGCGCAGCGCGGTGACGGATCGGGGGAGCCACTGCTCGGGAAGGATCACCAGGTTTTCTGCTCGGCCTTCTCCAGCTCTTCGAGCATGGCCATGGATTCGCCGACCTGTTTCTGGAAGTAGCGGCGCATGAGGTCAAGCATTTTCCAGATGAGGGGATCGCGGACCGAGTAGAAGACCTGGTTGCCGGCGCGGCGGGTATTGACGATCTGGCGGGCGCGGAGGACGGCCAGGTGCTGGGAGAGGTTGGCCTGTTCGAGGCCGAGGTGTTCGGAGAAGGTCCCGGCCGTGAGCTCGCCCTCGCGGAGAAGATCGACGATGGCGATGCGGGTGGGGTGGGCAAGGGCCTGGAAGATTTCCGCCTTGAACTGTCGCAGAGAATCGAGCATATGAGCTATTATATATGCAGTAATTCATAATATTCGCAACTTCGAATATTAGGTTTTTTGGCGGGTTCCTCCAGACCGCTGCCTGAGACCGGCGATCGACGAGAACGCCATCAGCCCGGAGAAGACGGGCGAGGGCTCGATTGCGTATGTGGGCGACCTGGCGCTGACGAACACGCAGATAAGGAAGCTCGGGCTGCTGAAGATTGGAAGATCGGAAGACCGTAAGGTGTGAACCAACTTCCCCCACTCACGCAGAGCCCTGCCCAGAGGGTTCTGATTGCCGACGACGAACGCGTGATTGCGGACACGCTGAGGATCATCCTTGAGCAAAATGGCTTTCAGGCCGCGGCCGTGTACAGCGGTCGGGACGCGGTGGAGCGGGCGCGCACGTGGAATCCACACGTGCTGCTGTGCGACGTGGTAATGCCAGGCATGGATGGGATTGAGGCGGCGACCAAGGTGCGAGTGATGTTGCCGGCATGCCGGGTGTTGCTGTTCTCAGGCCAGGCGTCCGTGCTCGACCTGCTGCGGGAAGCGCGGGAGCGGGGGCACGAGTTCGAGCTGCTGGTGAAGCCGATTCATCCGAAGGAACTACTGGAGCGGCTGCGCGGCGGGGCGTGAGCGCGGGGGTCCACTCCAGCCCGGTTTGGCTGGAGTGGGGCCGTTCCACGCTCCGCAGAGCCCGACCACAATCCAGCAATGCTGCAAACGCCCCTCTTCCTTGCACCGTTCCGCTCTACCCCGGCAACCGCGAGATATCCACAGAGATGTCAAGTCCCCGTGAAAAAATCCAAAGTAATGACCCAACATTCCACGTCACTTACATCTTTATACCCTCAAAGTATTTTGGCGGTTTTACCCCCTCCAGCGTGATATACTGAACTTATAGTCGAAAAAGAGAAAAAGCCTGCCATCGCGGCAGGCTTTTCTGTTTGGAGAGGAGACCCGCCATGCCCGAACTGACGCTCAACGCCGCGCAACCAGCACGCCGTTTTTTGCTAACCTCTTTTCCGCCAACTACCCGACCACTCGCCTTTCGATCGCTCCTCGCTCGTTTTTCACTCGCCTTTCACTCGCTTTTCACTCGTTTCTCGTTCGCTCTCAGCAACTATTTTGGAATCAAATGCATTGCCGACTTCTACTTTCGATTCAAATACGTACCCGCCACTGACTCCCGAGCCGCCTCGTACGCATTCGAAAACAAAATAGAAAGCCGCAACGATTGCAGAATCAAATGCGTGGCCCGGACCCCGAAAAACACCGCCCCATGGAATCAAATACCTGCGCATCGTCAGGGGATAGAGGGGGGAGGGGGGCCCCCCTGCCTTACTTTCGTGTTGTGGCTGGAGCACGGGCTAACTGGCCGGCATCTTGGCCATGCGGACACTTAGAGCAGTTATGCTACCGGGCCGCACAGGCCAGCAGTTCGAGAAGGCGCCGCGCCGGGAAATGGTTGTTACTTGGCTGCCGGGGCCGCTTTCTTGTGCTCCACGAAGATGTGTGCCTGATGACAGCTCACGCACGTCTTGCCGTTCATGAATGGATCCGACTTCAGTTGCGCCACCTGATCGCCGTGACAGTTGTCGCACGTGCTTAACCCCGGCTTGCCCGCGAAGTCCTTTGCGGTTGTCTCGCCATGGCAGACGGTGCATTCGACGCCGTTGGCGGCATGCGGGCTGGCTTTCCACTGGTCAGAGATCCCCTGGTGGCAGGTGGCACAGGTATCCCCGGCTGGAATCAGCCGATGGAAGACATGCGTGGCTTGATCCTGCTGAGCCATGGCAGGTTGGACGGCGATCGCAAAAACGAGAAAGCCGAACAGGGTGAGACCGAACATGCGCGCACAGAGACGATTCAAGGACAGACCTCCTGGGTACGTACGGTCTTCAAGTATCGAACCCGGCGACGGCTGCAATCAGTGACACACGTCACGGCTGGGGGTCCTTCGGCTCCGCTCAGCATGACCAAGGTAAAAGCAGACGCAGGGTCCTTCGCTTCGCCCAGGATGACACGGTGTTTTTAGATTCGGCTAACTGGCCGCCATCTTCGCCATGGCTTTGCGCACGCTCAGAGCCGTGACTCCTTCGGGTCGCAGAGTGAGGGCCTGATCGTAGGCTGCCTTGGCCTTCAC
>JBAVUB010000475.1:0-2466 GCA_049696575.1 Acidobacteriaceae bacterium
CCGCACTCGGTGCGCTATGCGGTGGATGCGCTGCACAATGCGCTGGAGGCGATCCAGGGCCATACGCGAACGCAGCACGGCGGGGAGCTGATGCGGGTAGCGGGACGGCTGAAGGCGACACTGGGATTTGCGGAGATCAGGGAGATTCTGGCGCACGACCCGGTGCAGTATCTCCGACGGATTCTGGAGCAGTGCCGCGAGATTCACGATTTGATCTACGCCGTGTACATCCAGTACTCGGTGGAAACGGCTTTGGCGGTGTAACGAGAAGCGATCTCACGTTGAGATTTGTCGCTTCGACTGACATCATGAGCCCCGCTTCGATGGCGGGTCTCATACATTGTAATCATTTTCGATTTCGGATTGTGAGATCGCTTCCATGCATTTCTATTTTGTGCGGCACCTGACGAAGTTCCTCTACACGCGCTCGGTGAGCGAGAGCACGATGGAAGTGCGGATGCACCCGAGGAGTGACAGCAACCAGCGCTGCTTGTCGTTCACGCTTTCGGTGAGCCCGCGCTGCCGCGTGTTCACGTATCGCGATCACCTGGGGAACAACATTCATCATTTCGATATTCCGGGACGGCATGCGCAGCTGGTGATTGTGGCCGAGGCGGTGCTGGAGCATCAGCCGCTGGCGGCAATTCCAGGATCGCTGGGAGCGGAAGCATGGAAAGAGCTGGATGCGCTGGTGGCGGAGGGCGACTACTGGGAGATGCTGTTGCCCAGCGAGTTTGCAAAGCCGACGCCGGCGCTGCTGGCTCTGGCGAATGAGCTGGAGGTGGTGCGGCGGGACGATCCGCTACAGTTGCTGCACGAGATCAACAGCCGGCTGTACGACAGCTTCAGTTATGAGAAGAAAAGCACACACGTGGATTCTCCGATTGAGGAAGCGCTGCGCACCCGGCGAGGGGTGTGCCAGGATTTCGCGCACATCATGATCGCGCTGGTGCGGAATGTGGGAATACCGTGCCGGTACGTGAGCGGATATCTGTATCACGGGAGCGAGGACCACGACCGGTCGACATCGAGCGCGACGCATGCCTGGGTGGAAGCGTTTCTGCCCGCGCTGGGATGGGTGGGGTTCGACCCGACGAACGCGCTGGTGGCGCGGGACCGGCACATTCGCACGGCGCTGGGGCGGGACTACGCCGATGTTCCGCCGACGCGCGGGTTATTTCGCGGACGGTCGGACAGCGAGTTGTATGTAGCCGTGCAGGTGACGTCGTCGGATACGGCTCCGGACCTGGAGCGGGAACTGCCGATTCCGGAAGACTGGTCGATGCTGGTGGAGAAGGCGCAGGCTCCGCCGCCGCCGGCCGAGCCGCTGCTGCAGATTCAGCAGTCGCAACAGCAATAAAACAGCCGATAGCCTGTAGCCGGTAGCCATTACTCGATGATGGCGAGGGTGTCGCCGGCGGCGACCGTGTCTCCGGGGGCGACGCGGAGATCGGCTACGCGGCCTTCTTTTGGGGATTTGATTTCGTTCTGCATCTTCATCGCCTCAATCACGAGGATGCCCTGATGCGCGGCAACGGTGTCGCCCTTTGCAACGAGCAGACGCACGATGCGGCCGGGCATGGAGGCTTTGAGAGTGACGGGACCATCGGTCCGGCCGTGGCGGCGTTGGGAGCGCAGGGAGCGGGGGTCGTCGATGCGGTAAGGAATCCGCTTTGCACCGAGATGCAGGGCAGGTTCGTAGTGCTCCACATCGAGAACGACGCGATGGGCCTGGCCGGCGATGAGGAGAGAGAGGACGCCGGGCCGGAGAAGATGGGCATCGGCTTCGACCTGGTGGCCGTCGACCTGAATACGCCACTGGCCGGGCTGATCGGCGGGCTCGATTTCGACCTGCCGGGTCTGGCCGTCGATCTCGAGGCTGAGCTTCATGGGCGTGACGCTTTCCCGCTCCCTTCAGCGACGGCCTCGCGGCGGGCAGTGGTTTTCCACCCGCCTGCCGGCAGAGGACGAGTGTGGGAATTGCCGTTGAGGGTGGTTTTGGTCGCTTCAAAGAACGCGGCGGCCGCAACCGCGGGAATGGCGCCAGTGCCATTCGGCGAGGGGGACGTAGTTGATTCCTGGGGCGCCTGGGCCAGCAGGCGATCGAGATAGCCGGTGTCGAGGCGGGCGGCGCGAAAATCCGGATCGCTGAGAATGCGGCGAAAGAGGCCGAGGTTGGTGCGGATGCCGCCGATGACGTATTCGTCGAGAGCGCGCTGGAGGCGGGCGATAGCGAGCTCGCGCGTGGGGGCGAAGGCAATGAGCTTGGAGAGCATGGGGTCGTAATCCATGGGGACAACCCAGCCTTCGTAGATACCGGAGTCTTCGCGAATGCCGGGACCGCCGGGCTGCAGGAGGCGCGTGATGCGGCCGGGCGAGGGCATGAAGCCGTTGGCGGGGTCTTCGGCATAAATGCGGCACTCGATGGCGTGCCCGCGGAGCTGGACATCCTTTTGCGTGAAGGGA
>JBAVUB010000476.1:0-8663 GCA_049696575.1 Acidobacteriaceae bacterium
GTGCCAATGCGCGCGCCATGCGGCAGCGCCTCAAAACTCGGATACAGCACCGAGACAAACGCGTCGCGCGGATCCACGCGCTCCGGAATCGCCGCAATCGTGAACGGCGCGGCAAGCTCGGTTGGAAGATCCTTCAAACTGTGCACAGCCAGATCGATGCGCCCCTGGTACAGCGCCTCCTCGATCTCCTTCGTGAACATTCCCTTCGCATCCTGTTGTGCTCCGCCCACTTCGGAGAAAGGCACATGCTGCATCGCATCGCCGAGGGTGCGGATAATCAGAATGCCGACCTCGTGCCCGGCCGCGCGCAGCCGATCAGCAATGTGATTCGCCTGCCAAAGCGCGAGCTGCGATCCGCGCGAGCCAATGCGCAGCACGCTCCTGGACGCGCCAGGTTTTGAATTGTCTTTGGGATTCGTCATGCAGTCAGAGATCAGCGTATCGTGCCCTGGCCTGCGTTGTCTTACTCGCGGTCCTTATCCGGCTCGGTCTGCGCGTCCCCCGCGTGCCGTTCGCCTCTGGCGCACTCGTGGTCGAACATCCCCCGAATCGCATCCAGCGCAGCCGCATCTCCGTCGCGCGCCGCCGACTTCAGCGCCTGCAAGGGCATGTGCATGAACTTATTCATCAGGCCGCGCGTCAGAGCCTCCACCGCTTCAGCTTGCTCCAGTGTCAGCGACTGCAGCAGGTGACGCTGCCGGTACAGCTCCGCCAGCCGCAGATCCTCGGCCTTTCCCTGCACGTCCACCAGCACCGGCGCAATGTCGACGGTGCGAATCCGCCGCCGGAAGCGTTCCGTCTCCTCGGTGATGATCGCCTCGGCCCGCGCCGCCTCGCGTCCCCGATCCACCTGGTGCGAAGCCGCGACTTGTTGCAGGTCGTCGATGTCGTACAGGAACATCCCCTCCAGCCGATTCACTTCCGGGTCCACATCGCGGGGCACCGCAATATCGATCACGAACACCGGCTGGTTCTTCCGCCGATGCAGAATCTCCTGCGCCTGCGCCACTCCCAGAATCTGCCCCGCCGATCCTGTCGATGTAATGATGATGTCCGCCTCGTGCGCCCGCGCATGCAGGTCCTCGAACGGGATCGCCTGCCCCAGAAACTGCTCCGCCAGCTGCACCGCGCGCTCGTACGTGCGATTCGCCACCATCATCGAATCGGCTCCGTGCTGCATCAGGTGCCGCGCCGCCAGCTCGCTCATCTTGCCCGCGCCGACGATCAGAACCTTCTTGCCTTCGAGCGATCCAAAAATCCGCCGGGCCAGGTCCACGCCCACCGACGCAATTGAAACGGATGACGACCCGATCTCCGTCTCGGTCCGCACCCGCTTTGCGGCGGAAAAGGCTCCCTGCAGCAGCTTGTCCAGCGGACCCTTCACCGCGCCCAGCTCGCGCGCCACCGTCCACGACTGCTTCACCTGCCCCAGGATCTGCGCCTCGCCCACCACCATCGAATCCAGGCTCGCCGCCACGCGAAACATGTGCCGCACCGCTTCTTCATCCTGGTATTGATACAGGTGCGGCGCCAGCATCGCCCGGTCCAGACGGAAGTGCTCCGCCAGAAATTCCGGCAGATGGGGCTCCAACCCGTTGTGCGAAACCACCAGCTCCACGCGGTTGCAGGTGGAGAGGATCATTGCCTCTTTCACACCGGGCTCTGACAGCAGGGCGCGCGTCGTCTCCGGCAAGGCTTCTTTGGCAATGGCCAGCCGCTCGCGCAGCTCCACCGGCGCGGTGGTGTGGTTGAGACCGGTGACGAGGAATCTCATTTCAGTCCAAATCTGTGTGCAGAAGAGTGAACCGAACCCAGCAGATTCGCGGCCCAAACGCAGAGTATGAGTACAAAGACACCCGACGTCAGCCACGCGGCGCGGCGGCCGCGCAATCCTGCATTCCGCCGGATGAATAAAATAACAACGTACAGGCCCCACATGACGAAGGACAATAACACCTTGGGATCTAAAAAGTACCCGATCCCCACCTGCTCCTGGGCAATCAGTGACCCGGCGAATAAACCAACAGTCATGCACACAAAACCAATTCGTAACGTGCTCGTTGCAATCTGATCCATGGTCGCCAGCGGAGGCAACCACGTCAGAAATCCGCGGGGCCGTTTCTGTGGCCGGGGCGCGACCCCTGCCTTGGTCCACTGTTTGCTTTTCAGCCGCCGCTCCTGAATCAGGTACAGAAAGCTGGACAACATGCTGAAGAGCAACGCCGCGTAGGCCGCCAGCAGCATCACCACGTGGAACGCAATCCACCCATTCCGAACCAGGGGCGAGCTGAACGTGTAACGCTCCGGCCCGATTGCCGGAACCACGGTCAGCAGAAAGGCAAGGGGAAGGGCGAATAACCCAAACGTAACCGTCCGGTAAACGAAAAAGGTAAACAGGAAGACCGCGACGATCGCCAGGGCCAGCGTCGAAACTACCTCATCGGCCATCACCGGAATCAGATGATGGGCCGCCACCAGCATCTCCACTGACGCCACGAGGTGGAAGAACCACGCCCCCAGCGCCACTGGAATGCAATACTTATGCCCCTTCGGATGATTTCCGAGCACCGCCGGAATCGCCAGGAGACTGGCGACCCCGTACAAACCTGCCGCGATTCGGAGCCAAAGGAGAAACATGGGGAAATCTCAGAGGCGAGCCGTAACCCGAGGATTAACAAAAGTATAAATAACCTCGGGGTTGCAACCCGCCGACCCCCATTATCCGAAGCCTGCCCACCCCGGAATGTGAGCCATATCACAGGTGCGCCCCGGGCCCGCCCTGGCCTCGTCGGTCGCCCTTCGCTTCATGCTATCCGCTGAGCGCTATCCGCTGCTTCACTGCACCCGTGCCGGAAACAGTCTCTGCGCCTTACCCCCACCCAAATCCACCTGGCTCCCCATCAGTCGATTGAACAGCGCGGCGTCGTTGGCCTCCAGCACCCAGCCCAGCAGGTGCCCTTCCACGGCAACAACCGCCGCGCCGATCACCTGTTCCTCGCCGGTTTGCAGATCGCCGGCGGTCACCGGCGTCCCCTGCGCCGCGCGAAAATGCATTCGGTGCCCCTCGAGGTCATAGAACATCGGCTGCTCGATCGGCATCATCCCCATCTCCGTCGTCGCCTGAATCGTCATGTTGCGTAGCAGAAGATCCATAGCCTTCTTGTCGCGCAAGATCTTCGCCGGATAACACGCCGTATTCACGTCGAAGAGCGCGATGCTCGCCCGCGTTCCTGCCGCCCCACTCCCCGCGCTGTCCTCGCCCACTGCCAGCAGCACCTTCGCGCACGTGTCCGGCTTGGCGTGATCCCCTTCCGTCGCCGCCTCCGTTCCATAAATCATCCGCCGCTCGGCTCCGAGCGCGGTCGCAGCATCGCGCGGCGTCAGCTCCGCCGGATACGAAAACGTCAAATGCAGTTCAGGATTCGTGTAGCTGTGCATCGGCTCGGCCGCAGGCGCCGGCGCAGCCGCCTGTCCGAAGGCAGCCGCCGACGCAAGCACCATTGCCATCAGGCCGGCTTTCATCCTGGCCAGCCTACCATCCTGCGGCAAGAATCACAGCGCGTGCCAGGGCTGCCACTTCGCTGGAGTTTCCGCAGTGTCCGCAGTTTCGGCACTCGCCGGACTCTTCGCGCTCGCCCCAACCGTGACCGTGGAAGTGATCTCGGGAACGGGCAGATTTTCGCCCAGCTCCGCGATGTGCGCGCAGTTCCGGCCTGCGGCTTTGGCCTCATACAGCGCTTTGTCCGCCGCCACCAGCAGCTCCTCCAGCGAAGTAACAGCGCGGTCCGGCCGGAACGCCGTCACGCCAAAACTACAGCTGATCCGGATATTCTTCCCCGCGTTGGCGAACGCATGCTCGTGGATGCTCGCCACCAGCCCCTCCAGCCGCGCCGTATTCTCGACCGGATCGCACCCCGGCATCAGGATCAGGAACTCCTCGCCGCCATATCGCCCGATGAAATCGTAGTCGCGCAGGCAGCCCTGCAAACGCTGCGCCGCTTCGCGCAAGACCTTGTCGCCGCACAGGTGGCCGCGCGTGTCGTTGATCTGCTTGAAGTGGTCCAGGTCCGCCAGCACCACGCCCAGAACCGTCTCTTCGCGGCGGGCTCGCCCCACTTCGCGCTCCATGTGTTCCAGAATGGCAGCGCGATTCCACAGCCCGGTCAGCGAGTCATGGGTCGCCTGTAGTTCGAGCTCTTCGCGCGCCTCGGCCAAAGCCAGCGTCTCGCTGCGCAGCTGTGCGGTGCGTTCCGCCACTACCGTCTCCAACTGCTTCCGGTTCCGTATCAGGTTGCGGGTGCGCAGCCCCACAATGATCCATGTCAGCAGGATGGCGCACAGAATCCACAGCAGCCAGGCCGCCCGCGTGCGGTACCACGGCGGCAGGATGCCGAACGCCACGACGCCCGCGCTGGGGGTCCACTCGCCGTTATGGCGCGCAGCCTCCACAACGAATGTGTAGTTGCCCGGCGGCAGATTTGTGTATCCCGCGCTGCGCGTATTGCTCGCCTCAATCCAGCCGCGGTCGTAGCCCTCCAGCCGGTAGCGAAACTTAATCGTCCAGGGCGCGATAAAACTCGCCGTCGTAAACCGGAAGTTCAGGCGGTCCGATCCCGGCCCTAAATGCAGGCTCCCGACGATCGGTACAGGTTGTCCGCCAAAGGTGATGTTTTCGATCTTCACCGCCAGCGGCGGCTCCGGCAGCATGGCGATCTTCGGATCCACCACCGCCAGCCCATTCAGCGTCGGCATCCAGATTCGTCCATCCGGACCCATCGAGCCCGAACCCGTCCCGCCCTGCATCGTCTCGCGCGACCGCAATCCGTCGGAAGTGTCGTACCCGACGCTGTGAATCGCGGAAACCCGGCCCTGCGCGAAGGCATTCAGCTCCTGCTTCGCAACCCGAAAGACGCCGTAATCGGAGCCCATCCACAGGTTGCCGAGTTTGTCTTCCACCAGGTTGCCGACCGTCGAGTCAAACAGGCCCTGCGCAGGCGTATACGAAGTCACGCGCCCGTTTTCGATCCGATTCAGCCCGCCCGAGCTGGTGCCCACCCACACCACGCCATCGCCATCCACCAGCAGAGCGATCACGTGGTCGTTGATCAGCCCATTCGTCTTCGTGTAGAGGGTGGTTCCTCCGTTTTGCATGCGCAGCAGACCCTCGCCATCGGTGCCCACCCACAGCGCGCCATCCGGTCCCTGCGCCATCGCCGGTACATCGCCCGTCGTGGTTACATGGTCGAACTGCCCATCCGTGAAACGTGCCACGCCCGATCCGTACGTGCCAATCCACAACTGCCCGTCTTTGTCTTCCAGCAGCGCGTCGATCGCATGATTCGTCGACTGCGGATCCTGAAAGTGATCGAAGTGCCCGTTCTGGAAGCGCGTCAGCACCCCGTGCCGGTGCCCGATCCAAATCGTGCCATCGTGCCCCAGCAGCATCGAATGGATCCCTTCCGCCGGAAGTCCGTCTTTGCTCGTGAACGTGTGCAGGCTGCCGTCCGGCAGCATCTCCGTCAGCTCACCCTGCGCCGTGGCCAGCCACACCGCCCCATCCGGCGTCTCCACTGAACAGCAAACAACGGCCGACGGTATTCCTTCCTGCTTCCCGTAGACGGTGAACTTCCCACTCCGCAGCTGCAGCAGGCCGCCGTCGAAGAAGCCGACCCACACATTGCGCTCGCCGTCCTCCAGCAGAGCCTCGACCGATTGCCCCGGCAGTCCGTTTTTCGAGTCGATCAGCGTCAGCACTCCATCGTGCAGCCGCGCCAGCCCCTGATTTTGAAATCCGACCCAGAGGTTGCCGTCCAGATCGAACAGCATCGCGTCCACATCGTTGTGCGGCAACTGGACCGGCGACGCGGTGACCGTGCCGCTCGTCTCTCGCGCCAGCTGTCCGTCCGTCGTCGCCGCCCAAATCGCGCCGTCCGGGGCCAGTGCCAGCGCTGAAAGCGTATTCCCCGGCAATCCGTTCTGCGTTGTGTACGCGGTGAACTTCGTGCCGTCAAAGCTCGCCAGTCCCGCCTGCGTCGCGACCCACAGCAGACCCTTGGCATCGACCTGCAGGGCCGTCACCTGCTCGCCGGGCAGCCCGTCGGCGCTGTGCCATACGCGCACCTTGCCGTTCTGCCATCGGTCCAGACCCTGATCGGTTCCCACCCACACGCTGCCGTCGTTGCCTTCCGCGAGCGCCGCAATATCGTTACCGGAAAGTCCTGTCGCAGTCGAATACGTCGTCCACACGCCGTCCTGCAAATGGGTCAGCCCGGCGTCGGTGCCGATCCACAAGCTTCCGTCGCGCGCCCCGAGCAGGCGATGCACGTAGTTCGCCGGAAGCGCAGGCGTGTTTTTCCGGTTGAACACGGTGAAGCGCACGCCATCGAAGCGCGCCAGACCCTGCTCCGTGCCCACCCACAAAAACCCATCCTTCGTTTGCGCGATGGAATAGACCGAGGTCTGCGGCAGCCCGGTTTCCGTGGTCCAGTTGGTCTGGATGTACTGGGAAAAAGCTTTGCCGGGATCGAGGCCGAACACACGCCCGGGAAATCCGGCGACGAGCAACACCATCGTCAGGCAGGCCAACCGCGCCCTGGCGCAACCACCCACCATGCTTGTGAATTCCCCTCCGCCAACCCCGGCTACAGCCAGGCGTCGGCGCGCCCCTCAACCCTTTTCAGGGATCTCGCACCCGAGTGTGAACCAATGCAGAACGAAAGTGGATACCCCGAAGGAGCCAGTGCGACCGAAGTAACTGTCAGAGAGGGCCCTGCGATGACCGAAAGATGATAGCCGGAAAATTATGGCAGGAGAATTGTATACGCACCTGGGCCGGTCGGAAGTCTCTCCGGCGGCATTTTTCGCTGACCCCCAATCGTGGGCTGGCCGGGGTTTCGGGATCCGGGATGGCGTCAGGTGCCTGATCGGGATCTTCGAGCAAAGCGGCACGCTCGCTGTTGGCGTGACGGGGTGGTTCAAAATTCCATCGCGTATTGCGGCGACAGCGCGCCCATGGGAGTCGCCTTCGGCTCGCTGGCCAGCTCCAGCACCAGCCGCTCCAGCACCAGCCGCTTGTCCGGAGGCTGCGACCGCAATTCCAGATCGGCCCGCGCAATCAGCCGCAGTGCCCGCGTCAGCTCCCGCCGCGACTTATACCGCCGCGCCTGCCGGATCACATCCTCCGCCGCAAACGGAGGCATCCGGAACCCCTGCCACAGAGCCTGCCAGATCGCTCGCGAATCCCGCACGTTCTTTTCGAGGATCACTGTCATCTGCCGGAACGTCCGCGCCAGCATATATAAATGTCCGATCGCCGAATCTTCGCCGCCATCGGAAGCATTCAGCAGCCCGTGCAGCAAACTCAGCGCACGCGCCCGATCCTTTGCCGAAATCGCGTCCGTCAGTTCGTACAGCGACCGCTGCTTCGCCGCCAGCACCATCGTCTCCACATCGCCCAGCGTCACGTGCCGTTTGGCTCCGGAATAGAGCACCAGCTTCTCCAGCTCAGACGCAATCAGCATCATGTCCGCGCCCAGCGCGTCGGCCAGCTCGCGCGCCGCATCCGGCTCGACTACCACCTCGCGCCGCTTCGCCTCCGCCGCAATCCACTTCAGCGCGTCAGCCTCGTCGACACGCGCGAGTTCCACCAGCCCACACCAGTCGCCCAGCGTCTCCCGCATGCGCTCGTATCGATCCTTGTCCTGCAGATCCATGCGGCGCGGATCCGAAGGAATCCGCAAATGATCGGCCACAAAAAGCACCAGCGCCTGCGGATTCGGCGACCGGAAATACGCCTCGAGCGCCGCGAACTCCTCTTTCTTCGCGCCCCGCGTGTAGAGCTGTTTCAGATTGCGGATGAACAGCACCTGGAACGGCGCCATCAGCGACGGAGTCTGCGCCCGATCGAGCGCCTCAAAAATGTTCGTCTCCGCCAGGTCGATCTCCGACAGGCAAAAATCCCGCAAATCCGCGGGGACCAGCGCATCGAGCACCGCTCGCCGGCAGCGCTCATAGAGAAACACATCGTCTCCCACGAGCACATACGCAGCCCGCAGACGATTCTCCTTCACCTCAGCCAGAAACCGATCCGTCGCCGCGAATCCTGCGCCCATTCGCTCCAGTCTACGATTGAAATTCGCGCGCGCAAAACCATTTCCGCGACCGCGGGAACGAGCCACTGACTACCGGCTAAAACTTACTCTCTGCGCTCCTGCAGGAAATCCGGCGCCACGGGGTTCTCGTAGAGAGAGTAATCCCGCGTGACCACCGTCAGGCCGCTCGGCGTCACAAAATAATTCTTCCGGTCGTCGTTCGCGTCGTAGCCGATCACCGTTCCTTCCGGCAGATGCACGTCGCGGTCGATGATCGCTTTCTTAATCCGGCAGTGACGCCCGATGTTCACGTGCGTGAACACGATGCTCGAATCCACTTCTGAGTACGAGTTCACGCGCACATCCTGCGAAAGCACGCTGTTCCGCACCACGGCGCCGGAAACAATACAGCCTCCGGAGACGATCGAGTTGATGGCCATGCCGGTTCGTCCCGGCTCGCCAAACACGAATTTCGCCGGCGGATACTGCCGCGCTCGCGTGCGAATCGGCCAGCTATTGTCGTACAGGTTGAAAATCGGCGACACTGCTGCTACGTCCACGTTCGCGTCGTAG
>JBAVUB010000477.1:0-6769 GCA_049696575.1 Acidobacteriaceae bacterium
AAGGGAGTTCCGATCAACAATCCCGTCGCGAAATTCCTGTTTGCCAATCCGAACTTTTATCCGCTACCCAATGCGGCGCCGACAGATGGAATCGTCAACAACAACTACCAGGGGCCAACGCGCAACTACAAGGCCAACAACCAGGGCGACATCAAGATTGAGTACGATCCGCGCGGCGCGGACAAGATTACGGGCTTCTATTCCATGTCCACGGCGTATGACGGATCGACTGCAGTGCTGCCCATCGAGTTCCCTGGCGTCAATCTTTTCCCGACCAAGGTGGTCGGCGCCAACTGGGTGCATACGTTCTCGCCGAACCTGATTAACTCCGCTCGCATCGGCTTTACGCGCACCGACTGGAACGAAGGATTACCGCAGGATCCAACCGGCCAGTTCGGAACCGGTGGCAATGCCAAAATCGGTATCACCTTTCCCAGCCAGTCCTACGATGGCTTCTCTTTTCAGAACATCAGCAATGGCATCACGGGCGTCGGCACACCCGCGTTCGATGGCGGCCTCATCGACAACACTTACAGCTACATGGATGACGTGACGTGGCAGCGCGGGCTGCACACCCTGACTTTCGGCGTGGAGGCCATCCGCTATGAAAACAACTACCCCACCAGCAATAACAACGGCTATCTGGGGTCGCTGAATTACAGCGGCGCGTTTACCAGTAATCCGTCGTTGCCGAACGCGGGCGGATATGGAGGTGGAGACTTTGTGCTCGATCGTGTGAGCGGAGCCGCCGTGACCCTCAGCAGCGTCAACGTGGGGCAGCGCCAATGGCGTGTGGCCGGCTACGCCCAGGATGACTATAAGATTCGCCCGCACCTGACGCTGAACGTCGGCGTGCGGTACGAATACGACGAGCCGTGGATTGAAGAGAACGACAAGACCGGCAACATTGACCTGAGCACGGGACAGCTCATCTACGCGGGCCATGTCCCAACCGGCGCACCTTCGGGATCGGGCGTTTGCAGCAACCTCGGCTGCTACCAGCCCAATTACCGGCAGATCATGCCGCGGCTTGGCTTTGAATATCAGGCTATGGACCGCCTGGTGGTTCGTGGCGGATACGGAGCCACCAGCTTCTACGAAGGCAATTCCTCGAACCAGCGGCTGACGTCCATCACGCCCTTTATTCAGGCGGTAAATGTCAGCGTGGTCACGCCCACGCCTGGCAATCCGGGCAGCCCGCGGACAGCGGAACAGGGCTTTGGTGGCGGCACCGTGGCCTACGGCGGCACCTTCAACGTCTACCCGCAGGATATTCAGCCGGCCTACGTGCAGGAGTGGAATCTGACCCTCGAATATGCTCTCACTCACACGGCTTCGCTGCAGGCGGGATACCTGGGAGAGTCAGGCCAGCACATTGAGGACTATGGCAACGTGAATCAGTATCGGGTGAACGGCGACCCGACGTCCGCGCCGTATTACAACAACAAGTATCTCGGCATTAACGCGGTCGACCCATCCGTGAGCATCGGATCGAATTCTCTGCTCATTACCGAATCGCGGGCCAAGATGAACTTCAATGCCCTGGAGTCGACGCTGCGTGAGCGCCTGAGTCATGGTCTTGAGTTTTCAGTGAACTACACCTACGGCAAAGCGATGACCAACAGCCTGGGCAACTACGCGCTGAACGTCAACGGCTTTAGCGGCGCCTTCCAGAACTACTACAACGCTGCAGCCGATTACGGTCCGGCTGGCTACGACGTGAAACATAACCTCTCTTTCACCGGGGTGTATTCGCTTCCGTTTGGACCGGGGCAGGATTATTTTGCCGGCGCTAACCGGGCGATCGAAGAGGTCATCGGCGGCTGGAAGATTTCTACCGCAGGCGTGGCGTGGTCTGGTTTCCCGGAAACTCTGACCGGGCCGGGCAACAACTCTAACAGCTATGGCAATTCGCGGCCGAATCAGTACCGGCCGCTGAAAATCGTCGGCCGCAGCCTGACGAACTGGTTCGGCACGGATCCCTCAGCCACACCCTGCACGCAACCGGGCGTCGACAACGGCACGTGCGCATTTGGAGTGCCGGCGCCTAATACGTTCGGGACGGCCAGCAACGGCCCGTTGCGCGGTCCCGGTTTCACCAATGTGGACATGTCGGCGTTCAAGGACTTCCGCACATACCACGAGCAGGTGGTCGGATTCCGCTTCGATGCCTTCAACGCTTTCAACATCGTCAGCTATGGGAACCCGGACACCAGCGTCACCGACTCTACCTTCGGGCAGATCGCTCCGCTGGGCCAGATTCGTTCGACGGAACGGCGCTTGCAGTTCTCTTTGCACTACGCGTTTTAGCGACAGGGCTGCCGCGCGAACCGGCGGCACCCGCATTCGCTTGACCGGGCGCGGTTCGGTTCCGGCAATGGTATAACGGCGCGTGGAAGCAGGGACGATGGGACAACGGGATTCAGAGCGTATGCAAGTTGAAATATGCGTCGATTCGGTGGAATCGGCGATAGCCGCGGAACGCGGCGGGGCACAGCGAGTAGAACTCTGCGGCGATCTGCTGGAAGGAGGCACGACTCCTTCCTCTGGCCTGATCGTTCTGGTACGCCGCCGGATTGGGATCGGAATTTTCGTGATGATTCGCCCTCGCGGCGGAGACTTCTTCTACACCGACCACGAATTTGAGGTCATGCAGCACGACATCCGAAACGCGCGCGAACTGGGCGCGGATGGCATCATCCTCGGCGTGCTGGATGAGCATGCGCAAATCGACGTGCCCCGAACCCGGAGCCTGGTGGAACTGGCGCAACCTTTGCCCGTAACGTTTCATCGCGCCATCGACATGACTCCGGATCCGCGAGCCGCTTTGGAGGACGTGGTTGCAACCGGAGCCGCGCGCGTCCTCACATCCGGAGGAGCCGCGAAAGTGACGGAGGGACTTTCCGTCGTGGCCTCCATGGTGCAGTCGGCGAAGGATCGCATCCACGTCATGCCTGGCGGCGGCATCACACCGGAAACGATCGTAAGCGTCGCCGAGACTACAGGCGCGACTGAATTCCACGCCAGCCTGAGAACCGTGCGACCCAGCCCGGTGGAGTTTCACAGGCGGGATGTACAAATGGGCGAAGTTCGCGATCGCGAGTATCTGCGCTTTTTCGTCGAGGAGGAAAATGTTCGCGCGCTTTCCCTGGCACTGCAGCGCATGCTCGAAGAGCGATCGGCCGCGGGACCTCGCTGAAGGATCCCTCGGCTTGAGCAAAAAGCGTGACGCACACCGGGATTCAGCGATAATGGTTCGGCAATCCCATGTCACTGAAAACTGAGCAAAGGGCAAAGAAGATCCTGCAGGTCCTTCTGCAGCACGGCAACGCCTCGGTCGACGAGCTGGTGGGCTCTCTGGGCGCGTCGGCTCCCAGCGTGCGTCGCGACCTTGCGCGGCTGGAGGAGCGCAATCTCGTCCATCGCACCCACGGCGGTGCGCGCCTTGCCGGCCAGATGCAGTACGAGCCGTTTCGCTTCGATTCTTCGTTTCATGTGCGCGAATCGCGCTTCGTCGAAGAAAAGCGCCGCATCGGAATGGCCGCAGCCGAACTGATCCGGGAACATGACACGGTGGGGTTCACTGCCGGCACGACTCCGACTCAGGTGGCGCGCTGCATCCGTCATCGCAACTCGATTCACGTCATCACCAACGCGGTGAACATCGCCATGGAGCTCAGCAATCAGCCCGCGCTCAACGTGACGCTGACAGGGGGAACGATGCGCTGGGCAGGCGCCTTCTCGCTCACCGGACCAACCGCCATCGAGATGCTGAGCGGGGTTTTCATGGACAAGACTTTCATCGGCGCCTGCGGCGTCGACGCACAGCGCGGCGTAACGACCATCGAACCGGACGAGGCTGCCGTCTTTCGTGCCATGGTTCGTCAGGCTAAACAGGTGATCGTAGTCGCCGACTCCAGCAAAATCGGCATGGTCAGTCCCGCGCTGATCTGTCCCGCTAACGAAATCGACGTCCTGGTGACCGATTCCGGAATCTCAGCGGATGCGCGGGAAGCCTTCAAGGCGAACGATATTGAGGTGTGTGCGGTATGAGTTCGATGAAATCTCTGGTCTGGCTGCTCCTCGTTGCGCTCGTGCCTCCGGCTTTCGCCGCCAGTCATCCGATCGCCCTCTTCTATCTGGATAGCGACCCGAAATCGATCCGCGACTTCTTCGCGCACTCTTCGCAGATCGACCTCCTGGTTCCCACGTGGTACCAGGTGGATGAGAATGGCCTCGTCACCGGAGCGCCAGAACCCGCCGTGTTGGCCGAAGCGCAAAGCGAAAAGCTCCCAGTCATGCCCATCGTCGCCCTCTTCAACAAGAAAAGCTTCCATCTGCTGGCGATCAGCCCGACTGCGCAGGCCCAGATGAATGCAGCGCTAATCCGCGAGTGCAAGCTGCGTGGCTATACCGGCTTCCAGTTCGATCTTGAGAACATCGAGTGGACCGATCGCGACGCGCTTTCGGCAATGGTGAAGACCACCGCGGACGCGCTGCACGCCGCCGGCTTGCAGCTCAGCATCGCCACGGTTCCCAATGCGCCGGGATACCCCGGAGCCAGCGGCTTCGCCAAATGGATCTACACCGACTGGCGCGGCGCGTATGATCTCGCGGCGATCGGGAAGGCCGTTGATCTGGTTTGCCTGATGACCTACGACCAGAACACCCGCTGGACCACGCCAGGCCCCGTCGCCGGCTGGCAATGGACCGTCGACAATCTCAATTACGCGCTGCAGGTCGTCCCGAAGGAGAAGCTCTCACTCGGCATTCCCCTCTACGGCTATCACTGGTACACCGGCGCGCCAACCATAACGCCACCGGCACGCGAAGGCGAACTGCCCATCGAGAAACCGAATCCCACGGCGGACTACATCAGCGCTGTCGATGCGTTGCAGCTTGCTCACGACTGGAACGGGAAGATCCAGTGGGACGACGAGGACCACACCGCGTGGTTCTACTTCTATCGCGACCAGATGCGCGAATGGATTTTCTATACCGATCTGCATACGTTCCGGGATCGCTATGATCTGGCGCAGCGCAATGGCCTCGAAGGCTTCTGCTCCTGGGTGCTGGGCGAGGAAGATCCGGCAATCTGGACGTTCCTCCCGAAACGGCAACCGTAGCCGGCGGATCGTGGACGAGCGCAACCCATAGCAAGCATCACCTTCAACGGAAGAAACGAGTCGCATGCGGTATTTTCTCGGCGTGGATTCCGGCGGTACGAAAACCGAGTTTGTTCTGGGCGACGACAGCCGCGAGTTGGCTCGCGTGCGCACTGGCACGATCAAGAGGATGAAGGCCGACGCCGCGACGGCGGAGGCGAATCTGCAAACCGCACTGCGAGAGCTTCAGACGGCGACTGGAATCCCGATCACGTCGATCGCACGCTGCTGTATCGGCACCGCTGGCGACACCGTCCCTCTGGTCGTGAACTGGTTGCGCGAAGCCTTTGCGCGCCATGTGGGAGGGGAACTGGTCATTGTAGGCGACGTGGAGATCGCACTCGATTCGGTCTTCTTCGGCGGCCGCGGCGTACTCGTCCTCGCGGGTACAGGCTCCAACGTGGCCGGTCGCGCGGCTACAGGCAGAATCGTTACCGCAGGTGGATGGGGTCCGGCCCTCGCCGATCAGGGCTCGGGACATTTTCTCGGACTCGAAGCGCTGCGCCGCGGCTTTCTCGCCCTTGATCAACAACGCCCAACACGCTTGCTGGATCTGGCGCGCGACTTTTGGAAACTGGGTTCGCTCGCCGGACTGATCGAATTCGCCAACGCCAATCCTGCGCCGGAATTCTCGCGCCTGGCGCCGCTGGTGATCGCAGCCGCCGAGCAGGGCGACGTCGTAGCCCAGGAAGTCGCCGCGCAGGGAGGAGCCGATCTGGTCGCGCTGGCCGGGCTGGTCATCGAGCACATCCGCAGCCTCGAAGCGGCTGCCTCATCCTTCGAAATTCCCGCCGTGGCCCTGGCCGGCAGCATCCTCGAACGAGCCGCCCCGGTGCGCAATGCCCTGATCGCCGAATTGCGCAAACGCTACCCCGGAATTGTGGTCAAAGACGCTCCTGCCGATCCACCTGCGGGCGCCTTGTGGGCCGCACGGCAAACGCCTCGGGCCGCACAAACCGCGCTGGAGATCGAATGAGATTTTGTTCCCACAACCCGCTTCTGGCGATCGCTCTCGCCTCTCTTTGCGGCGCGTTTCCTGCGCGCGCGCAGAATTTCACTGAGATCAAACCCACTCCGCAGCAGGTCGAGTGGCAGGATCTTGAGTTCGGCGTCATCATTCACTTCTCCACCAATACTTTTCTGGATCGCGAATGGGGCGACGGCACCGCCAGCCCCACCGTCTTTAACCCCACACAATTCGACCCGGCCCAGTGGATGCAGGCCATCCGCGCGGCAGGCGCGAAGTACGTCATTCTTGTCGCCAAGCATCACGATGGGTTCTGCCTCTGGCCCACCGCGCAAACCGACTACAGCATCAAGACAAGTCCGTGGGAGAACGGCAAAGGCGACATGGTGGAAGACGTCGCGCGCGCCGCCCGGAAGTATGGTCTGAAATTCGGCATCTACCTTTCGCCCTGGGATCGACACGATCCGCGATACAACGACGCTGTTGCCTACGATCGCTACTACGACGCCGAACTCGCCGAGCTGGCGCAGAATTACGGCGACTTGGTCGAGTTTTGGCTCGACGGCGCCGGCAGCGGCGGCCACGTCTACAACTTCAGGCAGATCATCGAGACGCTCCGCACATACCAACCCAACAC
>JBAVUB010000478.1:0-17765 GCA_049696575.1 Acidobacteriaceae bacterium
ATGATGTCCTCGTCGAGGATGGGTTTGCCGTCGTCGGTCACGGCGATGGCGCCCGCTGCCTTCAACGCCGGGTAGTCGGTCAGCGACTCGCCGAGGGAACCGCGGGTCGCGGCAGCGATGGGGAAGACGCGAGCGGAAGCGCCGCGCTCCGGCGCCTGCATCCAGCGCACGATCTCCGGCGAATCATTGACGGGGACAGTGTTGGGCATGGCGCAGACGCTGGAGAATCCGCCGGCAGAGGCGGCGGCGGTGCCGGTGGCGATGGTCTCTTTGTAGCTTTGACCGGGCTCACGCAAGTGGACATGAATGTCGACGAGGCCAGGCGCGACGACGAGGCCTTTAGCATTGAAAACCTCAGCGTCGGGGGCTTTGATCTGGCCAGGATTTTCGACGGCGACAATCCTGCCGTCGCGCAGCAGCAGATCGCGTGGGCCGTCGAGGCCGGTGGCCGGATCGATGACGCGCCCGCCGCGAATCAGAAGAGGCCTCGGCGAGGGCGTCATTTCGGTCCGCCTTTCTTTTTGGCGGCGGCGCCGGCAGTTATTGGCAGTGCGCGTTCGAGGAGGGCCATGCGGATGGGGACGCCGTTGTGGACCTGCTGTGCGATGGCTGACTGCGGGCCGTCGGCGACTTCGCCGGTGATTTCCATACCGCGAATGATGGGGCCGGGGTGCATGATGAGCGCTTTCGGCGCGTGCGCGGCGATGCGTTCGGCATTGGCCTGGTAGCGGCTGCGGTACTCGTCCAGGTCAATTTGCAGGCCGGCGAGGCGCTCGGCCTGGATGCGGAGCATCATGACGATTTTGGAGCGGCGAAGGGCTGCATCAAAGTCGCGCTCGATCGCGATGCCTGGCCCCATGCCGGTTGCGGATTCCGGCAACAGTTCGGGCGGGCCGCAGAGGATCACCTTTGTGCCAAGGCGCGGGAGGAGCAGCGCGTTCGACCGCGCGACACGGCTGTGCAAAATGTCGCCGCAGATGGTGAGAGTGACGCCGCGCAGGGTCTTCTCCTTGATCGCCGTCGAAGGAATGCCGAGGAACTGCAGGATGGTCCGCAGATCGAGCAGCGCCTGGGACGGATGTTCGGCCATGCCGTCACCGGCGTTGAGCACGGGCAGGCCAGTCGTACGCGCCAACAGGCAGGGCGCGCCGGAATATGGGCTGCGCAGGATGATGCATTCGGCGCCGAGAGCCTTGAGAGTGATGCCGGTGTCCTTGAGCGACTCGCCTTTTTCAATGCTGGAGGAAAGGGAGCTGACCAGGGTAGTGTCGGCGCCCATGGCTTTCGCGGCGAGCTCAAACGAGGTGCGGGTGCGCGTGCTCGATTCGTAGAAAAGCAGGGCGACGCGGCGCTTCTCCAGCCGATGGGCGCGCTGCATGGGGTTCTCTTTTTCGAGCGCATCGGCGGATTCGAGAATCCTTCGCACTTCGGCGATCTGGAAGTCGGCGGCGGAGATCGCGGAGCCGGGATGGACGGGCTGTTGGGAAAAAGGATGGAGTGGAGATTTTTGTGGAGTACGGCTTGTGGTCCTGGTCAGCGCCATCTCCTTCAACAGCCGGTAGTCTGCAGCTGGCAGCGTTGGACTCCGCTGCGTTCCTCTACTCCACACGTTCGACGAGCAACACCTGCTCGTCGTTGTCCACTTCTTTCAGCTTGACTTCAATAATCTCGCGCTGCGAGGTGGGGACGGAGCGCCCCACAAACGTGGCCTCGATAGGCAACTCGCGATGACCGCGATCGATGAGCACGAGCAGCTGCACGCGGCGCGGGCGTCCGTGGTCGAAGAGGGCATCGAGAGCGGCGCGAATGGTGCGGCCGGTGTAGAGCACATCGTCGATCAGGATCACGTCGCGACCGTTCACCTCGAAGCCGAGCGAACCGGGGACGACGACCGGGCGAACATCGCGGGTGGAGAGGTCGTCGCGATAGAAGCTGATGTCGAGGACGCCGGTGTCGACGGGATGCTTCTCGATGCCGCGGATCAACGCGCCCAGGCGCTCGGCAATGGGGACGCCGCGCCGCTTGATGCCGACCAGGCCGATGGTCTCAGCGCCATTGTTTTTCTCGATGATCTGATGGGCGAGGCGAACCAGAGTGCGCTCGATTTCCGAGGCGGACATAATCCGTCCCTTCTCGCGCAATCGGGGCGTAGCGACAGCCTGCAATTCTGACATAGGTATCAAGGCGATGATACGAGCCTGGTTTCCATGCCGCAAGACTTTGTGGGATGAGTTAAGCCTGCGTTTTCCTCAGCGCCGGATCAGAGGGTTTGCTGCGGCTTAGGGCGCGCGGAGAGGATGCGTCCGGCGATGGCTCCGCCGGTTGCGGCGAAGAGGATCATCCCTGTCGACATGAGCACGGCTGCTGCCAGTTGGCCGGCGGCGTGGCCGTCGGGCGAGAGCATGAAGCTGGTGACGGTTTGCAAGGTGTGGGCGACTTCAGGAGGCTGAGGACCCTGCTGCGCGTTTTTGGCCCAATAGTCAACGCCCATCTGCGCAGCGGCCTGAAATTCCTTATCCATCGCGGGTCCTTCGTGCAGAAGGTAGCGAGCGACGATGAGCTGCACGGCGTAGGTCGCGGTGGCGAGGAACGAGGAAGCGGCTCCGACCAGCGCGCCGAGCCGCCATCCGATGCGGCCATCCGTCGCGGCGTCGCTGCGCCTGCGATACAGCGCGATGGCGGCAAAACCTCCTGCGATAACGAGGAGGGTGCGAACGCCCCCAAGCAGCGCCGACAACAGGCCCACAGGAACCGAGACGAGGAGGGCCGAGGTGATGGCGGTGCGCCACTGAACCCGGCCGGGATCAGTGCCCAGGCGCTGGGCCGGCTGCTGCGGGCTGCCCACATCGGAGTTGTCGACCACCAGCTGCGGGGCGCCACAGTGGGAGCAAAAACCTTCCCCCTCAGCCAGACTATTTCCGCAGCGATGGCACGACGAGTCCATAACTTGACCCTATCGCACGCGGGCTGGGAGCGCAATGCGAGATGTGTGACGGCTGCGAACGAAAGATTGGAGCAGGAAAAGGGCGCTAATCGCTGGATTTCGACGCGCTCTCTTCGAGGCCGGTCGGCAGCTGCAGTTCGACGAGGGAGAATTTGGTGCCTTCGCCACCGTTCTTGATCACAAAGAGGTGCTGGTGATGCTTCGAGCCAGCACGGAGGCTAAAGCCGCTGTCGTCGCCGATGCCATTCACCTGTACGTTGCGATGCTCTTCGTCGCAGGTGAGGCCTTCGCCGGTCACGATTGGAGAACCGACGGGATGATTTCCGTCGCAGGCGATGACGTCGCCGAAGCGGCCCATGGCGTTTTTGTAAAAGGCGATAACCTTATCGCGGGAATCGGCGGACTCGTAGGTGACCACCTTGACGCGGAGCTGGAACTGGCCGAAGCCGAAGTGCACGTCGGCAGACTTATCGCCCTCGTGGTCGGGAGAGATTTGGGATCCGGGATAGACGGGCAGGCCCAGATCGACGGCCGAGGTTTGATCGGCACGCACGTGCAGTCCGCCGAGGGGCGTGTCAATTTTGACGTTTTTGTCCTCGCCGTTTTTCCCCTTGTCGACTTCAACGTGGCATCCGGCGGCGGCCAGCAATGAGCCCAGCAGCGTTCCAAGAATCAGCGCTTCCGGCAATATGCGCACTCGCATAGGCAACTCCCTGTTATGGAGAAACCATACGCCTGGCGGGGGCTTTTGGTTCCATCATTTTGGTGACCAAAAGGGCTGAAGGCGGGGCAATTTGCGGGTTTGCCCGGCCATCCCCGCTACTCGGGCAGGGCATCTTTCTTAGTGTGAGCAGGACGCGGCAGAGGAGCGCCGTCGCTTCGGCTCCCTGCGGAGCTTTCGCGAGGCAACGCAGAACGCATCACGGCAGGGGCGCAGGTTTTCGCGATTTCCTCTGCTTGCCACCGGCGCAGGAGAATCGCGCCAGCCGGGGGACCCTGCCGATCATCCATCCCCTTGCATCTCCCGGCGATTCGCTGCGACAGGCCAGTGTTTTTGCTCTACCATGATGCATCGCAGCAGCGGAGCGACCAAAAATGAAGACAACGATCATGCAGGGGATGGCAGCCTGCGCGGTGCTCGCACTTGCGGCTGGCTGCTCCTCGGCCAACAAGCCAACCAACGAGAACTTCACGAATACGCTGAACGCGTATTACGCAGACCACAACGACTGCCTGTTCCCGCAGGGCCACACGTTCCCGTACGAGGTCGCGCCTGGGCCGACCGCAAAGGAAGAAAAGAGAGAGATGGACGCGCTCACCGACGCGGGGCTGCTGACGCGCCTCGAAGACCTCGACATGCACGTGGACCGGTACACGCTGAATCTTGCGGGCAACCGCTTCGCGCCACGATTCTGCTACGGACATCGCGAGGTGACGAGTATCGTGAGCTTCGCGCCGCCAGGCCCGCGCAATGGATTTACCGAGACGACGGTGACCTACCAGTACGCCATGCGGGATGTGCCGGTGTGGGCGGGCACCGATCAGGCGAAAGCCGCGTTTCCGCAGTTGGGGAAGTCGCTGGGGAATTCGCCGACGGATCAGGCGACGCTGGCGACGGTGGGTGCCGGATGGCAGGTGCCGCAGTAGGGCGGGCCGGGGGGCCGCCACGGGTACCGGCGATCTGAGGGCGGGGCAGCCGGACCGGCCACTATACTTGCACCAGCAAATTCGTGAACAAGAGCTTCCCATTGATCCTGCGCCGCGCGATGTACAACCTGCGCGGCGGCTTCCTCGTCCGGCCGCTGATTATCGCGCTGACGCTGGGGTGCGTGGGCGCGCTGCTGTCGTGGCTGGAGGAGATGGTTCCGGCGGTGAGCGCGTGGGTGCCGCGGGCGATTTTCCCATCGCATGCCGATCCGCAGGTGGCGCAGGTGATCCTGGCAGGGGTTGCGGCCTCGATGATGACGGTGGTCTCCATCGTGTTCGCGATTTTGCTGATGACGCTCACGCTGGCGTCAATGCAGTTTTCGCCGCGCATTATCATGAGCTTCTCCAGGGACCGGGTGACGCAGTGGACGCTGGGCGTCTTTCTCGGGACGTTTTCGTACTGCATGGCAGCGCTGCCGGCGGCGCGATCGGTGCCGCATCCGTTTGCGCCGGTGGCGACGGTGCTGGGGGCGATGGTTCTGGCGCTGACCTGCGTGGGCTGGCTGCTGTTTTTCATCCACCATATCTCGCAGGCGATCAGCGTAAACCACATCGTGGATCGCATCGCGACGGAGACGGAGGGGGTGATCGACGAAGTGATGCCGTGGCCGCACTGGCCGGAGCGGCTGCAGCAGACGCACGTGCCGCCGCCGACGCCGGATGAGGTGGCGGTGGCGGCTCCTGAATCCGGGTACATCCGATTCATCGACACGCGGCGGCTGCTCGGTCTGGCGAAGCAATACCGTGTGCGGATTCGCGTGCTGCGGCGGGTGGGTCACTTTGTTCCGGCGGGCATTCCGGTGGCGATGGTGGCGAAGGGTGACCGGCTCGACGATGAGGGAAGGGCGCGGCTGCTGTCAGCGTTTGACATGGGGCCGACGAGGACGCTGCAGCAGGACGTGGAGTTCGGCGTGCTGCAGATCGTGGATATCGCGCTGAAGGCCATTTCGCCCGCGGTGAACGATCCCAGCACGGGCATCAACTGCGTAGATCAGCTGAGCCGCATTATGATTCGCTTCGCGTCGCGGCAGCCGCCGGATGAGCTGATGTTCGATCCGCCGGGCGTGATTCGCGTCAGCCTGGGGTGGATCCAGTTTCCGCGGCTGCTGGACGCGGCGTTTGAGCAGATTCGCATGTATGCGAAGGGCGATGTGGCGGTGAGCCTGCGGCTGCTGCGCGCCCTGGGCGACATCGCGGCCTCGACACCCGATGGGGAGTTCCGGCAGATTCTCGCGGAGCGAGGATGGCGCACGGTGGCTGGCTGCGCGGAAAAGCTGGGGCCGGACGAGATGAGAGAGCTGCGGACGCGCCAGGAGGGGCTAGCGGCGCTGGCGGAGGCAGTTCCGTCCTAAGGGTGCGCACGGCCGTCCCCCGTGGGCCGGGTGGTAAACTTGGCGTCAGACCTCTGCTGTTGTCGGGACGTGGCTCAGCCTGGTAGAGCACTCGCTTGGGGTGCGAGGGGTCGGCAGTTCAAATCTGCCCGTCCCGACCATTCACAACCTCACAGATTCTTCCGTTCGTCACTTCGATGGTTGCGGCGTGGGCCGGCTTCGCCGCGATCCTTTACCATCCCTAAAGGGCATCTCTTTGCCCGGAGGATTGATTTGAAGCGTCGCCTGGCTGTGTCTTTTCTGACCGCGTTCCTGTCTTTTGCCGTTGTGCCCTTCGTGCAGGCGGCCGATGCCGCGCCCACCCGCGCCACGTTGCCGAATGGCATGCGCGTGGTGATCATCCAGAACACGCTGGCGCCGGTGGTGACGGTCGAGGCCAACTTCATGGTCGGCGGCGACGAGACCCCCGATGGTTTTCCGGGCATGGCGCACGCGCAGGAGCATATGGCGTTCCGCGGCTGCAAGGGCATGACCGCGGATCAGACTTCGGCGATCTTCGCGCTGATGGGCGGCGACAACAATGCCGATACGCAGCAGAACATCACGCAGTATTTCGAGACTGTGCCCTCGGCCGACGTCGACGTGGCGCTCGAGGCGCAGGCGGCGTGCATGCGCGGGATCGACGACTCGCAGGCGGAGTGGGACCAGGAGCGGGGCGCGATTGAGCAGGAAGTGTCGCGGGATTTATCGAACCCCACCTACAAATTTGTCGCGCGGCTGAACCAGGACCTGTTCGCCGGCACGCCCTACGCGCACGATGCGCTGGGGACGCGGCCGTCGTTCGACAAGACGACGGGCGCGATGCTCAAGGAGTTCGCCGGCAAGTGGTACTCGCCATCGAACATGATTCTGGTGATCGTGGGCGACATCGATCCGGCTGCCACCCTCGGGAAGATTCGCCGACTGTACGGCGATATTCCAAGCCATGCGCTGCCGCCGCATTCGGCGATCAATCTGCAGCCGGTGAAGCCGGAGACGTTCACGCTCGACAGCAATCTGCCGTACGTTCTTGGATTCATCGCGTGGCGCATGCCAGGAACTGACTCGCCCGACTATGCGGCTCTGCAGATTCTTGGCGACGTGCTGGCGAGCCAGCGGGCGGACATCTACGGGATGGTTCCGGCAGGCAAGGCGCTGGCGGCGGAATTCGGTCTGGCGGAGACGTATCCCAAAGCCAGCGTTGGGTACGGCGTGGTGGCGCTGCCCGCGGGGCAGGACGCGACGCCTCCCCTCGAGGAACTTCGGCAGATCGTGAACAAGTACGCGGCCAACGGGGTGCCCGAGGACCTGGTGGACGCGGCCAAGCGCGCGGAGATTGCGCAGGCGGAGTTCCAGCGCAATTCGATTCCCGATCTGGCTGCGGTGTGGTCGGACGCGCTGGCGGCCGAGGGCCGCAACTCACCGGATGAGGACATTGACGCGATCCGTAAGGTGACGCTGGCCGATGTGAACCGCGTTGCGAAGCAGTATTTGCTGAACGCCAACACCATCACGGCGACGCTGAAGCCGGCGCCTAACGGTGAGCCGATCGCGGAAAAGGGATTCGGTGGCAGCGAGAAGGTCACATCGGCTCCGACGAAACCGGTGGAGCTGCCGGAGTGGGCGGCAAAGCCGCTGGCCGAGATCGAGGTTCCGTCGACGTTCATTCCTGTCTCGGATACGACATTGCCGAACGGGATCCGGCTCATCGTCCGCACGGATACGACCAGCCCGACGGTGACCGTGATGGGCGCGGTGAAGCACGACGGCGATCTGCAGACGCCGCCGAAACAGGAGGGAGTGGGCGATGTACTGGACCAGCTGTATTCCTACGGGACGACGTCGCTGGACCGGATCGCGTACCAGAAGGCGCTGGACGATATCGCCGCCAACGAGAACGCCGGCTACAACTTCTCAGTGAAGGTGCTGAAGGAGTACTTTTCGCGTGGCGTGCAGCTGCTGGCCGACAACGAGCTGCATCCGGCGCTGCCGGAGCAGGCGTTCATGATCACGCGCCAGCAGACGGCGCAGTTTGTCGCGGGGAATCTGCAGAGCCCTGGATACCGGACTTCGCGCGCGCTCGATCTGGCGCTGCTGCCAACGGGTGACCCGGTGCTGCGTGAGGTCACACCGGACACGGTCAGCAAGCTGACCCTCGACCAGGTGAAGCAATACCACGACGCGACGATCCGTCCCGATCTGACGACCATTGTTGTGATCGGCGACGTAACGCCAGCCGACGCGCGGGCGGTGATCGAGAAATGGTTTGGCGACTGGAAGGCCACGGGCGAAAAGCCGAACACGACGCTGCCGGCGATACCGGTGAATAAGGCGTCGGCGGCGAACGTGCCTGACTCCCAGGCGGTGCAGGACTCGGTGACGCTGGCCGAGCAGATCGACATCAATCGCTTCGATCCCGACTTTTACCCGCTGCAACTGGGCAATCACGTGCTGGGCGGGGGCTTTTACGCCACGCGGCTGTATCACGATCTGCGCCAGGTTGCGGGTTACGTCTACAACGTGGACGTGGGGATGAGCACTTCGAAGACACGAGCCGACTATTCGGTCACCTACGGCTGCGACCCGCCGAATGTGTCGAAGGCGAAGGCACTGATCGTGCGGGATCTGAACCAGATGCGGACCCAGAACGTCTCCGACGCCGAGCTGCATCAGGCGAAGGCTTTGCTGCTGCGCTCGATCCCGCTGAGCGAATCGAGTGAAGAAGCAGTGGCCGGTGGCCTGCTGGGCCGAGCCGAAATTGGGCTGCCGCTGGACGAGCCGATCGTGGCGGCGAAGAAATATTCCGCGCTAACGGCCGACGACGTGAAGGCGGCGTTTGCGAAGCACATTCAGCCGGACAATCTGGTGCAGATTGTGCGCGGTCCGGCGCCGCAGTAGGCTGACCTACGCCGTTTCTTTGCCGCCGAAATGGTGGCGGCGCAGCTGGAACAAAACCAGCGCCAGTAACAGGCTTCCATAGGTGCGGTGGTGGCAGGACCGGCAACGGACCGGGTACCGCAGCACGGCGAGGTGTTCCAGGTCGCGGAAGCGCAGGCCCGACAGGCGGAATTCCGTTGCTTTGCAGCGCTGGCAAACCATGGTGGCACCACCATACGAGCAATGTGGCGCGATGTCCACAGTCCCACGGAAGGGCTACTGCCGGGGCTCCGGTTCCGGTGTACTTTAGGGGTATTGGCAAGGACACCATATTTTGCGGGGAGTAACCATGGTTTGGGACGTGTCTTTTACCTGCGACGTCTGCGGCAAGAAGAAAGGCGACTCTAATCACTGGTGGATGTATACGCTGGGCGATGTTCCCTGCTGCGATGAGGGCCAGCCGAGGCAGCGCTTCACGCTGCTGCCGTGGAACTTTGCCGAGAGCCGGAATGCCGATATGCACCACCTCTGTGGTCAGGGGTGCGCGATGCAGGCGATGGAGCGCTTCATGACGAATCAGAGGATCGAGCGCGAAACGAGGGAAGTCGCGTAGGGGCTGGAGCCGGACTTATCCGGCGCTAAGTAATCTATTTATGAAGTACCCTGGCATAGTTATTATCATAGTTACAGCGGAAACTTCTTGCGTGATCCGGCCCAGCTTATCGTAAGATGGGTGCCGAAATGATCCGCAAAACGATTCGGTTCCTGGGGAGCGTCGTGACCGGCTCTCCCAACAAAGAGGAGGAACCGTGCCCTTCCCTGGTGCTGCTGCTGGAATCGCCGGTGGAACTGACGCGGGAGGCGGCGCTGCAACTGGCCGCGCAGGCGTGGGGTGGACCGGAAAGCCAGCCCGTCATCGCCGGCCGGCCGCGCAGGGGAAGATGGCTGATCCGGGTTTCCGATGTGCTTTTCAGTCTGCACACCAACAGAGTCCGCTATCACCGGCCAGGGCGGGAAACCAATGAGGTGAGACAAAGCGCGTGGGATCGGCACCGAGCATGGCTCGCGGTGGACTATCCCGACGCGCCCAGGATGCCGGAATCGGAATGGCCTTCCTGCTACAAGCTTTTGTTTCTGATGGCGAACCAGCTATGGAACCAAAACTGTCTCGGGCTGTATCTTCCGGTGCAGGGCATCACGGTGCCTAACATGGGGGACCTGATCGCGAGCATCCGCTGGGCGAGTAACAATGGCACGCCGCTGCCGTTTCTCCACGAGGCGGAAGAAAAGCAGGCTTAGCCAGTTAGCGCAGCAAGTCCTCCAGCGCCAGGCTCAGTTCGGTCTTCTCATCGCGATATTTCACGATCACCGGAGTGTAAACGCTCAGGCCCCACTCGCGGCCTTTGCCTTTCGTCACGGCGCGCGCGCCTGGAACCACGACCGCGCCTTCGGGAATGATCAGCGGTTTCTCGGCGCCGGCGCGGAGCACTTCGTCGCGCACCACGTCGTAGACCGGAGTGCCTCGTGTGAGCACTGTGCCCGCAGCGAGAACGGCTCGGCTGCGGACGATCGTGCCCTCATAGACGCCGCAGTTGCCGCCGACAAGCACGTCGTCTTCGAGGATCACGGGGCTGGCGTTCACCGGCTCGAGCACCCCGCCCACCTGGGCCGCCGCACTCAGGTGTACGCGCTTGCCGATCTGCGCGCAGCTGCCGACCAGCGCGTGCGAATCGATCAGCGTGCCCTCGTCGACATAGGCGCCTGTATTCACGTACATCGGCGGCACGGCGATGACGCCCCGCGCGAGGTAGGCTCCCGCACGCACGGAAGACCCACCGGCGACGATGCGGATTCCCTGATCCGGCGTGAAATGGCGGGCGGGAAAGGTGTCCTTATCGACGAAGGAAAGATCCTCCCCGAAGGACTTCAGCTGTCCGAGGCGAAAGCCGAGCAGGATGCCCCGCTTGACCCAGGCATTGACCCGCCAGCCGGTTGCGGTCGCCGGGTCCGGCTCCGCGGCGCGCACCTTGCCCGCCTCCAGCAGGAGGCGCAGTTCGAGGAACGCTTCCATAGCGCCGCGATCCCCGATGGCATCGCCGGCGGCCGAAGCGAACTTTTCGAGTTCTGTCCGTAGGGAATCGATCTGATCAGACATAACTCTGCCTGTTCAGAATAGACCTGGTTCGTGGTGGGGGTCGCGGGCCGTGCGAAGGTTAGTCGTGCGAAGGTTATTTGTGGGAGCTTCTGGCCCCCCAGAAAAGATCGTCGAGGGCTCTGGAGGGGATTTGCGAATCGGTGGTGCCGTCTGCTTTGCGTTCGGCGATTTCGGTGCAGGTCCTCTCGCCAACGGAGTCGACTTCGTAAAGGTACGAAGTTCTGCCGTCCTCAGAAGTCACGCGCACATGAGTGCTGTCCATCCAGGCTTCCTTCGCCATAAACACCTCCCGAACCGCTTGTGCGGGCAGGGCTCCATTACAGTCGCCGGTTCTTGTGTAAATCAAGTGGATATCAGGGCATTCCATGGGTTTGGATGCGTGTGATCGACAGCGGCGCTGCCAGGCCGTAGAAATTGCACTTGTGCCCACGTAAGAAAGTCGCAGGTATCCTGTTCGCAGGTAATTTTTCCTGGGCCGCCCAGCGCCATCCCGCATGATTTCCGGTGAGCTTGCGCTGATCGAGACGATCCGCCGCCAGGCTGCACAGGCCGAATTCGGCTCGCACGCAGTGCGCCTGGGGATCGGCGACGACTGCTCTGTTCTTCGACCCTCGCGCGGCTACGAGATTTGTGTGACCACGGACTTCACGTTGGAAGGAAGACACTTCCGGCGTGCATGGCATCCGCCGGAATCGGTTGGCCATCGTTGTCTCGCGCGCGGCCTGAGCGATTTGGCCGCGATGGGGGCTGAGCCGCTGGCGGTTTTTCTGTCACTTGCGGTTCCTGCGCGGCTGCCCACGGCATGGCTGGAGAGATTCATGGGCGGCTTTCTCGCGCTTGCCCGCAGGTACCGCGTTCCGCTGGCTGGAGGAGACACGGCCGAGTCGCCGGCGATTGCGAGGGGTCGCGATGGGGTCATCGCAGCCGACATTGTGGCGGTCGGCCAGGTGCCGCGCAACCAGGCGCTGCTGCGATCGGGTGCTCAGGCAGGCGACGGGATTTATGTCACCGGCGCGCTGGGCGGAGCCGCTGCTGAATTGCTGGCTCTGGAAAAGAGTCCCCGAAAATTTGCGAAGCTCACGCGTGCCGCGCCTGGACATCCGCATTGTTACCCCGATCCGCGCATCGCTGCGGGACGTCGTCTGCGCAAACTGGCTCACGCGATGATCGACATCAGCGACGGGCTCTCGACGGACCTGACCCATCTCTGCAAGGCATCGCGGGTTGCCGCAACGATTGACGAAGCAGCACTACCGATCCATCCGCTCGCTGCAGAGACCGGGGATCCGCTGGGCCCGGCGCTCAATGGCGGCGAGGACTACGAGCTGCTTTTCACCGCACCGCCTTCGGTGCGTATCCCGCGCAGGATCGCGGGCGTGTCCGTCCAGCGCATCGGGACGATGCACAGGACCCGCAGCGGCGAGCCGCTGATCGTCCTGAAGAAGCCCGATGGCCAGCGGGTTTCGATAAAACCCGACGGATGGGAGCATTTTCGCCCGGTCAATCCGCGCTTGCATCAGAAAACTTCCAGGAAAGTTTGAAGGCCCCGGCTCTCCTTGTCGGATAACCGGGGCCGTAGTGTGACAGACAGACCTGTAAGCCGGATTCTGTCGAGGACGGCCATTCCTCTGGGCGCCGCATTGCTGCGACGCTCACGGGCGCTCTCCGAAAAGAGCGCCTTTAGCGACCTACCCGGAACTTCCATCCCTTGCGGGATGCCTCGCCGAGGCTGCCGCGCCGGGCCGGCGCGTGCCCGCATTGCTGCGGACTCGTTCCCTATTTGGTCTTGCTCCGTGTGGGGTTTACCTTGCCTCCGCCGTTACCGCCGGAGCGGTGCGCTCTTACCGCACCTTTTCACCCTTACCCTTCGTTCATTTCTGAACCCGGGCGGTTTATTTTCTGTGGCACTCGCCGTCCCTGAGCCTTCACGCTCAGGTCCCGGATGTTATCCGGCACACTGCCCTGAGGAGTCCGGACTTTCCTCCACCGGAGTTGCCCCCGGCAGCGGCCGTCCAGTCTGTCTGCTGGTTCCATCATACCGCTATTGCGATGGCACGGCCGTCAGGGACGGCTTCTGCGCCTGCGCGATGGCTGTCGGCCCCGCTTCGAGCACCGGCTGGAGTGCGACCTGGCAAAGCTCCTCCGAGTACCCGCTGCGCATCCATGCATGGCCGCAGAAGCGATGGGTCTCGCGATAACCATGCGCCTCGGCATAATCGATGACGTGGAAAGGGTCGTTGAGGGGATCGGGGTTCAGCAGGTTCAGGTCGGGCTTAACCCAGTCGTAACGGATGTCAGAGTTACGCGCGCTCCAGTTCATTCCGCCCACCACAATGACATCAGGATGCGCTGCAAGGGTCATGGGAGCCCGTGCGTCGATCCTGGGGCGCTGGCTCCAGATCCAGTAGTCGGTCGGCTGATTGAAATAGATAGGGTGACGGAACCACGCGGCGACCCCGACGGAGTAAAAGCCGAAACCGGCGATGCGCTTGCCTGCCTGGCTGGACTGCAGCCACCTGGCCATGGCTTCGTCGCCAGCATAGGGTTTGCGAATCTCCTCGAGGAGCGAGTGCGCTGTCCATTGCACCTGATTGAGCGCGACAAGCACCAGGGCGGCCAGGGTGAGCCGTTGCAGCCAGACGGCGCGCCCGGCGGCGATCCACTCGTCCGGCCACGTGAGCCAGAGGGATGCGATCAGTGTCTCCCACAGCATTCCGGCGTGATGCGGCTCCAGATACGTCGATGTGAAGACAGCAATCATGAGCGCCCATGGCATCAGCCCGATCCAGCCAACCTGACCATAGCTCGGCCGGAAGGCGATCGCTTGTGCGATGACCAGCCCGCATGCCGCGAGGGCCAGCCATCGAAAATTGGAGACCGGAAACGTCAGCAAGGCGAGAACGCGACAGATCCTGTGCCAGCGGGCTTGGTCCGGAGCCTTCGCAGACGGATGGGCGGCCAGAACGGACAATCCTCCGGGCTGAGGAGCCGGCCCCGCTGCGGTCTCCGCCTGCAACTCCGCCCGGGCGGTCCTGCTGCCGAGCGCAGCCCAGATTCTCTGCGTGGAGACTTGCAGGTTTCTTCCCGCGGGAAAGTCCACATCGCTGGAGGGGAGGGCCGTCGCCGCGGCAAAAATCCATGAACAGCAGAGAAGGACGGCGGGAATTGCTTTCCGAGCCCGCAGACCAGCGCGCGCTTTCCTGCGCACAATAGCGAGCGCCACCACGGCGAATCCGACGGATGCCACGAATCCATACACGCAAAGATTTGCCATGAGACCCAGAAGGAGAACCAGCCAGACCATCCGTCCCTTCCGCACGGGGGCGTAATCCGCGCTCATGCGTCTCAGGATGGCCGCCGCGGGAAACGCAAGGATGGCAAAGACGACATAACTGCGGGCCACAACGGCGTCCTGATATGCCAGCCAGAATCCGAGGGGCAGGAGGACTTTCAGGATCAGGGGAAACGGCGACCAGCGCAGCAAAAAATAGGCGCCAGCAGCCGCGATGATGCCCGATATCCAGCGCATGCCGGTATAGCCGACGTGGGCCCGCGTCATCACCCACAACAGCGCATGCCACAGTCCTGGAGTGCCTTCGTAGTGCAGCGCGTGCAGCATCATGTGCCAGAAGCCCTGATCGCGCGCCAGCAGCCATGCCTGGCCCTCATCCGCCCACGGCTCGTGCCACGCAATGCCTGCGGCGACAACCCCAACATATGCGGCCAGCGCCACCACCTGCATGCATTGGCGGACCCAGGCAGCGCGCGCCAGCTGGATTTCGCCGGTTGGCGGACGCTCCTCGACAACAACCGGACCGGCAATTTCCAGCTCGGGAGCGAGCTCGTCGGGCCACGCGAGACGATCGGCGCGGAGGGCGAGGTTGCCGGACGTGTCTGCCCTGGGCGCTTGCTCGCTGGAGGGACGATTTGGGGGGAAGTCAATTGGATCAGGCTTCATGAAACCCACTTCAGCAACCGGATCACGCACATCGGCGTAGATCTGGAGCGCGTGGAGACGTCTCTCGACAGGCCAATCTCCTCGCGGCGCGCCAGATAAGAACGGTAGGCAAGCACCAGCATTTCTTCGTTGGTGAGCGTGGCCTGCCATCCCAGGCGCTCCTGGATCTTCGTGGTATCGAACAGGAAGTCTTCGGCGATCATGCGGTAGGGATAGGGACCCAGACGCGACACCCCCAGCCGATGCGCGAGGCGCATCGCGGCGAGCGCGGGCCTCAGCGGCAGCGATCGGACTTTCGATGAACTACCCGCAGCGTCAATGGCCGCCTGATAAAGGTCGCGCAGCGGCATGACACCGGACGCGCCTACGTGAAAGACATCCGATTCGCCCGGCTGCAGGGCCGCCATGCACGCCTGGACCAGGTCTTCGGCGTAAACGAACTGGCAGCGATTGGCGCCACAGCCCGGGACCCAAAGCGCCTCGCCGTTGCGAATGGACTCAAACAGAATCGTGAGCAGGCCCGCCCGCCCGCGATCGATGATGGCCGGGCAGCGCAGGATGACCACGTCGAGGTATCGGGTATAGCGGCGCAGGATTTGTTCCGCGGCCAGCTTCGACTCGCCATAAATCTCGGCTGGGGCGGGGGGATCGTCTTCGCGGATCGCGTATCCCTGATTGCCGCCCCACAGGCAACTGGTCGAAGTGAAAATCAGTTTGGGGACGCCGTGGTCGCGGCACGCCTCCGCGAGCATGCGGGTTGCGCTGACGTTGGAAGCCCAGAGGTCGTTCTCACGGAACGCTGTTCCGTGCGACAGGACCGCCGCGCAGTGAAAGGCCGCATCGTAGCCGGCTCGTTCGAAAACCGAGTTCATCAGCCACGGATCGCGCAGATCGCCGGTGATTCTTGTAAGGCGCGGATGCCAGCTTGGATCGGATACCCGATCGACACTGGTCACGTCATAGTGGTGCTGCAGGAGGTGGCGCTTCAGGATTCCGCCGAAGAATCCAGCGCCTCCGGTTACCAGTATCCGGGGCATCAGGAAGGATCATCCTCAACAAAAGTTGGACTTGCCTCTTGATGTGGCCCCTCCCGGTGGATCCGCCCCTCGGACCAGCCCCGGCTTTCCCGGACCGGTCGCAGACATCGCGGCTAAGGGAACACCTGTCTACTTATTGATGAACTGAGGTAACCGGCCGGATGCCCGGGAATTCGTTTCAGCGCGATAAATTTCGGATGTAATCGCCGCTCTTGCCGCCCGTCTTGCGTTCGAGCCGCAGGTCGCGGATCACGATGCCCTTGTCGACCGCTTTGCACATGTCGTAGACCGTCAGCGCCGCCACCGCCGCCGCCGTCATCGCCTCCATCTCCACGCCTGTCGCCGCCGTAGTCGCGGTGGTGGCGCGAATCGCGATGCCTCCCGCGACGACTTCGATGTGCACGTCGACAAAACTGAGCGGAAGGGGATGGCACATCGGGATCAGTTCCGCAGTGCGTTTCGCCGCCTGGATGCCCGCGATTCGCGCCACGGCCAGGGGGTTGCCCTTGGGATTCTGCGGCAGAGCGTCGAGCGCGTCGGGGCTCATCGCGACCAACACGGAAGCCTCGGCTTCGCGACGCGTCGCCGGCTTGCCGCTCACATCCACCATCCGCGCCTCGCCGGCATCGTCAAAGTGCGACAGCTTGTTCATGCCCTCCAGAGTACAGCGGGCGGGACGGGGCCACACCTGGGCATGCTCTCTTGTGGTAGCTTCATTGATTGATTTTGCACGTCGCCATGGAAGAGCGGCTAAAGCGCAGTGCTATCTCTTTGGGAGTGAACAACACAATGAAAGCAGCGGCCCGCGGTCTCTCGTGTGTCGTCGTTGCGCTGGTCCTCAGCGTGACCTCCTGCGCCCGCCAAGGCGCAACCCCCGCCCAGCAGAATCCCAATGACTGGTGGAAGAACGCGGTCATCTATGAAATCTACCCGCGCAGTTTTCAGGACTCGAATGGCGACGGCATCGGAGACCTCAACGGCATCACATCGCGACTCGATTACCTGCAGGCGTTGGGCATCGACGCCGTTTGGCTCACGCCCATTTATCCGTCGCCGCAAGTCGACTTCGGCTATGACATCTCCGACTACAACAACATCGACCCGCAGTACGGGACCCTTGCCGACTTCGATCGCCTCGTCGCCGAAGCGAAGAAGCGCAACATCGGCGTCATCATGGATCTGGTCCTGAACCACACGTCCGACAAGCATCCGTGGTTCAAGGAGTCCGCCAGCTCCCGCAACAATCCCAAAGCCGACTGGTACATGTGGCACGATCCGAAGATGGTCAACGGCCACCGCGAGCCGCCCAACAACTGGCTCTCTGTCTTTGGCCATTCCGCGTGGCAATGGGACCCCGCGCGCCAGCAGTACTACTATCACCGCTTCTACATCCAGCAACCCGACCTCAACTGGAACAACCCGGAAGTTCGCAAAGCCATGTATGACGTCGAGCGCTTCTGGATTCAACACGGCGCGGCGGGGTTCCGTCTCGATGCCATCACGGCACTTTTCGAAGATCCCTCGGACACCGACGAACCTTACGTCCTCGGCCCCGACGGCAAGCCGAAGATCAACGTCTATGGCGATAACGAGGTCGACAGCAGCAAGACCGACAATCTGCCCGAAGTTCACGACGTGCTGCGCGAACTGCGCCAGGTGGCCGATCAGACTGAGGGCCGCAAGGTCGTTCTCATCGGCGAGACGTACCTCCGTTCCG
>JBAVUB010000479.1:0-13363 GCA_049696575.1 Acidobacteriaceae bacterium
GGCGGTTGGGCTCAGGGCGAAGAGACCCCGATCGAGCATCGCCTGCCGCCGACTGACGCCGACTACCAGCGCTCAAAATCGTATATCGAAGAGGTCCCGGTTCCTCATTACCACTGGGCTTCGGATCGCGCGGTCGAAGCGTTCAGGGACATGAAGTTCGGACTGAGAATCCACTGGGGGATCTATTCGATTTACGGCAGACCTAATGAATCGTGGCCTTTTCTCACACTGCCCCTTGAAGCGCGGCAGGCATACAACCAGGCCTACCGGTCATGGAATCCGCAGGAATTCGACGCCGATGGCTGGATGAATCTGTGCGAGGAAGCCGGCATGAAGATGTTTGCCTTCACCAGCAAGCATCACGAAGGTTTCTCGATGTTCGATACGAAGACCCGGGTCCGAAACCGGGCCAACTGGACAGCACCCGGGAGCCCTCGCATCGAGGACTGCGATCTGGCATACAGCATTATGGAAACGCCATTCCGGCGCGATGTGGTTCGCGAGCTTACTGATGCTGCCCACAGACGCAACCTCAAGATCGATCTCTGTTTTTCGCACTCCGACTGGTACGACGCCGACTTCCGCCCGTACGGCTGGCATCCGCTGCAGGTTCCATCCTCGCCGAGGCTGTGGGGCTGGCGGCCTTCGGACGGCACGACGCAGGAATTCTGGGAGTCGATGAAGAAACGGATGCCCGGTCGTCTGGTGACGGCACCGGATCCGACTCCGAGCGAAGTTCGGCGGATGGTGGAGCGCCACCGCGCGCAGCTCACGGAGTTGCTCACCCGGTACGGCACGATCGATATGATGTGCCTCGACATCTTCTGGGGTCCGGCCGTCTGGGCGCAGATGCGCGAGACGATCCTGAAGCTGAGGGAACTACAGCCCGATGTGATGCTGCGCGCCCGCGGCATCGGCAACTATGGGGATTACTACACACCTGAGAGATTTGTCCCTGCAACGAAGGCAGCCACGAAAATGCCGTGGTTTGTGATTTATCCACTCGGAACATCGTTTTCCTATGAGAGCGACGCTTCGAAGTACAAGGGGACGAAGTGGATCATTGAGAACATGGTCGAAGTCACCGCAAAGGGTGGCAACTTCATGGTTGGGGTGGGCCCGAACGGCATAGGCAGCTTTCACCCGACCGCCATCGCCCAGCTAAAAGAGACTGGACGATGGCTGAAAGTCAATGGTGAGGGTATTTACGGGACGCGTCCTCGACCGGGCGCCGAGTGGGCCGAGGGCGACAATATTCGCTTTGCCTGCAGCAAGGACGGACGCATCCTCTATTGCTTCGTCACGGAATGGCCCGGTGAGAGTCTGAAGATCCGATCGCTGGACGCACGCCCCGTTTCCTCGGTGGAAATGTTTGGTTATACAGGGAAGCTGAAGTTTCGCAGGGATGCAACGGACAACTTTGTGATCTCGATCCCCCGCGAATTACAGGATCCTTCGAACCGGCGCAGCCAGTTTGCGTGGGGTTTTAAGCTGCGCTACGCCACGTAAGTGACCGCTTCGGTCGTCGTTTCGACTTTGACTCATGCGTCTTTATCGTAGACGCCGGTGTTCCTGCCTCGACGCCACCGCATCACCGAAACCCTTTGTGATGAGAGAAATGGGCTGAATTGACTGGCGTGCCTCAAAGCGAATAAAGTAAACGATGACTTTACTGCGACTTTTACTGATGTTCGTGCAGGGCACTTTTGCGCAAGCCAGGAACCAGCATGGAGCCACTTAATTCATGGCAGCTCGTTTAAAGGACATCGCCGACTACCTGGGCGTTTCTGTTGTCACGGTCTCGAAGGTCTTGCGCAATCATCCCGACATCGGAGAGGCGACTCGGAAACGGGTCCAGAAGCGCATGCGGGAGCTGAACTATCAGCCCAATTTCGCGGCGCGCTCCCTGGTGACAGGCCGGACATGGACTTTGGGACTGGTGGTTCCCGATCTGCTTCATCCGTTCTTCGCGGAAATTGCCAAGGCTATCTCGACGGAGAGCCGAAAACACGGTTATAGCCTTCTCATCTCATCGTCCGACGAGGACCCGGAGCTGGAGATTGAAGAAATCAAACAACTGCTGGCCAGGCGAGTGGATGTCATCCTGATCGCCTCCGCGCAATCGTCTGTGGATTGCTTTCGCCTGATTGAGGAGCAGAAGACGCCGTACATTCTGATTGACCGGCGGTTTGATGATCTCGACGCGAATTTCGTCGGCGTGGATGACGCGTCGGTCGGTATGCTGGCCACTTCCCACCTGTACGAACAGGGCTGCCGCCGTATCGCTCACATCCGCGGCCCCAACGTCAGCACAGCAATCGGGCGTCTGGAAGGCTACATGCGTGCCCTGGCGTCCCACAACCTGAAGCCACTGCCTGGACACGTTGTTTCACTCGGTTCATCGGGAGATCAGCGCGGAGAAAAGGGCGGCTATGAAGGGGCAAAGCAACTTCTTGCGGCGGAAGCGCGGCCCGATGGCATTTTCTGCTTCAACGATCCCTCCGCCCTGGGCGCGATGCGAGCTATCCTGGAGGCCGGTTTGCGGATTCCCGAAGACATGGGTGTCGTGGGATGTGGCAATTTCTCGTACTCGGATTTTCTGCGTGTGCCTCTGTCTTCGGTGGATCAGGGGAGCGAGACCATCGGGAAGCGTGCAGCAGATCTGGCACTCAGAATTGCCCGTAAGAAAACGCGAACCAAGCCAAAGACTGAGTACATCAGCTCGCGCCTTGTGGTTCGCGCTTCCAGCCGCCGGGTTCCAGACCCACCCACGAACAATTCCTGATCGCCGATCTCGTCGGGAAAATCTCCTCGTCCAGGTTGATATTTTGGAACCCCATCCAGGATTTCGTGGGAGCTCATGCGGTGTCTCCGCAACCTGCACTGAGGGATCAGTTCCGCACTGCCTTAAACGATAACTGTATCGTTGACAATCAGTGATGTGATTGATAATATCGGCCCTTCGTCCGCTGAGGTGCACTCAAGCACTTCCGAACAGGGAGCAAGGCCGTGCAACGACGTGATTTCTGCAAACTCCTGGCGGCGGCCGCCGCCGCAGTTAAAACCATTCCAGCGATCGGGCAATCAGCGCAGGAGAACCCGTCGGAGTTGCCCGCCGGCTTCAATGAATACTCGCAGGACTACGCCCGCTTCTGCGCCCTGCCGCCCAACAAGCGAACCTTTTACAAATTGAGCAATGGAAAAATCGTCCCGGCAAAGCTGGACAACGCGGCCTGGAAAGCTACGGCCTGGGGCAGCCCCGAGGCGCTCCCAGTTCCCGGCGGATCCTGGGACGGCGTGCCGATGGAATCCCCGATCGCCGACCTCTCCGGTCGAGGCCCCTTCAAGCCAACATGGGATTCGCTGCTGCAGTACGACGCTCCGGAATGGTACCAGGACGCCAAGTTCGGGATCTGGGCTCACTGGAGCCCGCAGTGCGTACCGGAAGCGGGCGACTGGTATGCACGCAATATGTACCTCCAGGACCAGCGCCAGTACAAATATCAGCTCGAGCACTACGGGCCGCCATCGCAGTTTGGATACAAGGACCTTTGCGCGCAGTGGACTCTGCTGAACTGGGATCCGGATGAGCTGATCGCGAGATACAAGAAGGCGGGTGCAAGAATCTTTATCTCGCTCGCGAATCACCATGACGGATTCGATGCCTGGGACTCAAAGCACCAGCCATGGAACTCCGCGGCGCTCGGTCCGCATCGCGATGTGGTCGGTAACTGGGCTGCTGCGGCCCGCAGACAGGGCCTTCGCTTCGGCGTTACTGTGCACCAGGCTCGCAATTGGTGGTGGTTTCAGCCGTCTCACGGCGCCGACACAACCGGTCCGCTTGCGGGCGTTCCGTACGACGGCGATCTCACTGCGGGCGAAGGCATGGACGAGTGGTGGCAGGGTTTCGACCCGCAGCGACTCTATGGCGTCAAGCATCCTTTCGACGCGCTGCCGGATGTCTCCTACGTCAAAAACTTTTACGATCGCACGCGCGACCTCATCGATCAGCACAACCCCGATCTGCTCTATTTCGACAATTCCCTGCTGCCGCTCGGCTGGGGCGGCATGAACGTTGGCGCTTACTTTTACAACCACAGCCTGCGAACGAACAGCGGCAGGATGGAAGCGGTGCTCAATATTAAGGAAGTCCCCGAGCACCTGGTCAAATCAGTAGTTGCCGACTTCGAGCGCGGGCTGACCAGCGACATCCAGAAATATCCGTGGCAGTCGGAAACATGCATCGGTGAGTGGCATTACAACCGGGAGTTGTATGAGAAACCCGGCGACTTCGGCGGCTATTTGCCTCCGCGCGATGCGATCCACTGGATGATTGACACCGTCAGCAAGAATGGGACTTTCATCCTTAATATTCCGGGCAAACCGGATGGCACCATCGACAGCAAGGAGATCGCGGTGCTCGACGGCATTACAGCGTGGATGCAGGTCAACGACGAGGCGATCTACGAAACGCGGCCGTGGAAGGTCTATGGCGAAGGACCCAACGCCGTCAAGGCGGGCTCGTTCCAGGGCAACAGCGTCAGCAAGCTCGGTGAGAAGGACATCCGCTTCACACGCAACAAGGCCAGCCATATCGTGTATGCGATTGTTCTGGGATGGCCGGCGGAGCCGATCGTGGTGCAGTCTCTCGGCCTCTCCGCTTCAACGCAGCCGGGCAAGATAGCTCGAGTCGAGCTCATTGGAACGGGCGAACGCCTCAACTGGAAGCAGACGAGCGACGGGCTTCACGTTGAACTGCCGAGGCAGTACCGGCCGGCAGTCGATTATGCGGCGGCCCTCAAAGTAACTCTGGGGTGAACCGAAATCCGGCGGCGATCGGACTGGCGTTTGTGCACGGCACATTCAGCTTGTGCTGCTGGACGCGCTTTTGCTCTGAGTGTGCAAAGCCAGGGAGGCCGGATCGTTAAGGATTTTGTTCCTCGCCTCGATCGTCGCAGCGATGTGTGGCCAGTGTCAGAAGGTGAGGATGCAGGCCATCTTTGGCCGTGGAAATCGAATGACGAGTTTTTTCGCGACTGCCGATATTTCGATGCCGAGGTCAGTTGGATAGAGGATTCGCGCCGCCGCGGCCTCGACGGGAAGCTCGACGGTGTCCCCGCCCTCGAGCCTCCATACAGCGATGGCGGTCCATTGGGGACCCCGCATCCCCAGAGCGACGGGAGACCGGGAATCCGTCACATTAGGCATCCCTAGCGGGTAGAAAGGTACGGCTGAGGGGATCCGGCTTCGGATTGTGTTCTTGTAGGCTGCGATACCCGACGCCACCTGCGCCGCGGGTATCGCAGAGATCTGGTCGAGCCGTCCGCTCTGATGGATGCGGCACAGCATCGCGGTAGTCATGTTGAAGCTGGCCTGATCGGCATCGGCATTTGCCAGCGGATATGACCAGCACGCGAGTTGTTCCGGAAGCACCGCCGCCGAGCAGCCGGTAATGACAGCCGGAAGCCGAAGATAGTCTTCCTGATCGGTGGCCGACTGCAGTTGCAGCCGCGAAAGCATTGCGTAGTCCATTCTGCCGCCGCCACTGCCGCAGTTTTCAATCACCAGAGACGGATAGCGCTTCAGGATGCCCTCCAGCCACTCCAGATGCGCCCTGTTATGCTCGAGCAGCCCCTGGCCCGGGCTGTCGGCATTTTGATCCGTTCCCTGCAGCGAATCGACGTTGTAATCCATCTTCAGATACCCAGCGCCATAGTCGTGAACCAGGCGATCGATGACTCCGTCCAGGTAATTCCGCACATCACGATTGCGAAAATCCAGCAGGTATCGAGTATTCTTCAAGACTCGCTTTCCGTGGCGCATGAAGAACCAGGAGTCGGGCATGCGAACAAGTTCCGACTGTGGTCCAGCGACTTCCGGCTCAATCCAGAGACCTGGAACCATTCCACACTGCCGAATCCGATCAAGAACGAAAGCGAGGCCGTGCGGCCAACGATCCACGGACGGCTCCCATGACCCAACCGTCTGACTCCAGTCCCCCCGCAAAGCGGCGTACCAACCGGCGTCGATCACAAAGTATTCACAACCGGCTCGGGCTGCCGCGTCGATGAGGGGGAGTTCATTGCTCTCGGTGGGATTGCCCCAGAGGCAATTCATGTAGTCGTTAAAGATGACCGGACAGCGCGTGTTCTCCGGGCGCGGCTGGATGCAGGCGACCCTACGGTACTTGGTGAGCGCGGCAACTGCATCCTCGAAGCCGCCGCGAACACAGCCGAGCGCAACCGGAACCGATTGGTAGCTCTCGCCCGGGTGCAGGTTTTTCCACGCGGCCGAATGCAGATCGTCCGGACCGCCCAGCCAAGCATAGACGTCCGAAGCGTGATTGCTGCCAAAAGCAGCATTGGAGATTTCCCAGTACCACGATCCGTTGTGCTCGATCTGCCAGAACCAGGTCACGCCCATGCGGGTGTTCTCCGCCATCGCCATGGGTAAATATTTCTCGGTCGACCAGCTTCCGATGCTGCCCGCCGATGCCTGTGACCAGCTGGTTCTCAGGTTTTCAACCAATCCGCATTGCGATGGACGCAGAGAATGCCACTGACCCTCGGCCATCCAGCTGTTGTAAGCGAGATGAATGACCAACTCGTTCTCGTAGTCCTGCGGATCCGCTAATGCATGCAGCATCGCCGAACTAAGGAAATCAATGCCGACGGGAGCATTTCCGTTATTGGTGACCCGGGTCCACCGGCGCACGACCGGCACGGCGTCGAAGGACTGGTAGAACGAGTCCAGCCGAATGCCAAGGACAGGGTCGGCATGACTGAGAATGAGTCGACGTCCCCGGGTATTGGCTTCTTCGCGCCTGCCAATGAAGAGTAGCCGTTCGCCGGGTTGACCAATGCCCTGCTTCATCCCGGCGTCGGGGGAATTTTCGCCAGAACACTGGATCGCCGACTCTACGCCGAATGAGGGTGTCTGCGCGGCCTCTGGGGGAAGAACCCCGGAAGGCAGCAGCCATTTCTGACGAAGTCTTCCTTTCGATACCTCGTAAGCGAATTTCAAATCCGGCGTGGTCCACTCAAATAAATTCTGCCCGCCGCCCGTGTGGCCCTGTTCTGTGGCCATGACGACGCGCGAAGTCATCGTTCCCAAAACAGTTGCACCGGTCGAAAGCAGGAAGATTCTGCGATTCATGGTCGCCCGTCCTGTGAAGTAAGTGTCCCAATCATCGATCACCGATAGAGGTGACGAATGGGGCATTGATTATCGTTACAGTTATCGTATACTCAAACGCACGCTGATGCTGAACTCAGCCAGTCTTCGGAGGAAAGATGCTTCGATCGTCGCCAGCGGCCTGGGCTTCGAAGCGCGCCGGTTACATGCAGTATCGTGCACTTGGCAAAACGGGCCTCGAAGTGTCACTCGTGGCTTTTGGCGCTTCTCCGCTCGGAGGCGTTTATGGTTTTACGAGTCCCGAAGAAGGAAAGCGCGCTGTGCATCTGGCGATCGACGAGGGAATCAACTTCTTCGATGTGTCGCCCTACTACGGTCACTCCTTAGCGGAATACCGACTTGGTGCTGCGCTCCAGGGGCGGAGGAACAAAGTCATTCTTGCCACTAAGTGTGGACGTTACGGAGCGAACGAGTTCGATTGTTCAGCGCGTCGAGTCTTCGCCAGCGTGGATGAGTCTCTTAGCCGGCTGAATACTGACTACATCGACGTCTTGTTTGCTCACGATGTCGAGTTTGGCGATCTGGGTCAGATCGTGGAAGAGACAATCCCTGCGATGCGCCGACTGCAGGAACTGGGGAAAACTCGGTATATCGGCGTGACAGGATTTCCTCTTAGGACTCTCATCGACATCGCCAGAAAGGTTCCGGTCGACGCGATTCTCAGTTACTGTCACTACAACTTGCTAGCTGACGATCTGGATACTGTTCTGGCGCCTGTAGTAGAGAGCCGGGGGATCGGCCTGATCAATGCTTCGCCGCTTCACATGGGTATGCTGACCGAACAGGGTGCGCCGGACTGGCATCCGGCACCGAGCGAGATGCGTGAAGCGGCCAGGAGCGCTGCCGAGTTTTGCAAACATCGCGGTTGCGATATTTCCAATCTTGCACTGCGCTTTTGTTTTGACTACCCCAGAGTTGCCACTACGCTGGTGGGGATGGCAACGCGCGAGCAGGTCCGCAAGAGCCTTCGCGCATTCGAGGCCTTCGCGGATCCTCAAATGGTGCGCAAAGTGCGAGCGATCTTCGCTCCGGTATTCAATCGGTTCTGGTCGGCGGGGCGCGAAGAGAACCAATGATGACAGTATCTCCGCACAGTGATCTCATTCCGCAGCCGCCTCCTTTGCGGCGGAGAACGATCTCCAGGCGCCCACGAAAACCCTGAACTGGAAGGAGCTCGTCTGTGAAAGCATTGGTAATGCATGCGCCGGGGGATGTTCGGGTGGAGAATGTTCCCGACCCGACGCGAGGGCTCCGGGAGGCGTTGCTGCGCGTACGGCGCGTGGGACTTTGCGGGAGCGATCTGAATTCGTACCGGGGAAGGAATCCGCTGGTGTCGTTTCCGCGTGTGCCTGGACACGAGATTGCTGCGACGATCGTCGAGCTGGGTACGGAGCATCCTGCGCATCTGCAAGTTGGGATGGATGTCACGCTGTCTCCGTACAAGAACTGCGGGCGGTGCCCGGCGTGCCGCAGCGGGCGACCGAATGCGTGCAGGGACAATCAGACGCTGGGTGTGCAGCGCGACGGCGCGATGGGGGAGTATCTGGCGGTTCCGACGGATAAGCTTTTTGTGGCCGATCTGAATCTCGATGAGCTGTGTCTCGTCGAGCCGTTGACCGTAGGGTGCCACGCAGTTGCGCGGGCCGAAGTGACACCGGAGGATGTCGTAGCGATTTTCGGATGTGGCGGTGTGGGGCTGGGTGCGGTGGCAGCATCGGCCTTCCGCGGCGCGACCACGGTGGCCATGGATGTGGATGATGCCAAGCTGGAGATCGCACGCAAGGCAGGGGCGACGCGTGTGATCCACACAAAGAGGCAGGATGCGAAGGAGGCTTTGGCAGGGCTGACCCGCGGAGACGGACCCGATGTGGTGATCGAAGCCGTCGGGTTGGCGGAGACTTTCCGCGCCGCGATCGAGTTGGTCGCTTTCACGGGAAGGGTTGTTTACATTGGCTACGCGAAGGAACCGGTGAGCTACGAGACTCGCCTCTTTGTGCAGAAGGAACTGAATATACTGGGTGCGCGCAACGCGTTGCCGGAAGACTTTCGTCAGGTGATTCAGATGCTTGAGCAGCATCGCTTTCCCGTCGATGCGGCGATTAGCACGATTGCTCCGCTGGATCGGGCTCCGGAGTTGCTGCGCGCATGGAGCGACGATCCAGCCCGCTTTACCAAGATCATGATCACGCTCGATCAGGCGGTGCCATCCCAGGCGATCTGATGACCCACTCCTCCATACCCCTCGACAACTCCGCGCACCCGACATACGGCGATGTTCCGCTGGTACCCCGGGAATACAAGGTAGTTTTTGCTCTGATCACAACGCTGTTCTTTCTCTGGGCCATTCCTAACAACCTGAACGATGTCCTGATCCGGCAATTCATGAAGTCGTTCGTGATCACGAGGTTTCAGGCCGGCTTGGTGCAGTCGGCGTTTTACCTGGGCTACTTTGTTCTCGCTATGCCAGCGGCGTTGGTAATGCGGCGGCTCGGCTATAAGTCGGGATTTGTGATCGGACTGTTTCTTTTCAGTCTGGGTTCGGTGCTTTTCTGGCCGGCGGCAGAGGTCGGCCGGTATTATTTCTTCCTCGTTGCACTGTTCATCATTGCGAGCGGGTTGTCCTTTCTCGAGACTGCGTCCAACCCTTTCATCGCACAGCTCGGCGATCCACGCACCGCTGCACGCCGCTTGAACCTGGCGCAGGCTTTCAATCCGCTGGGCTCGATCACCGGCGTGCTGATCGGAACGGTCTTCATTTTTTCGGGTGTGGAGTTGACTCCGCATCAAATGGCTGAGTTGCAGAGCCGCCATGCCTACCAGGCCTATCTACACTCGGAAACACTGCGGGTGATCGCCCCTTACCTGGTGCTGGCCGCGGTCACGTTGACGATGATGGTGGTGATCGCCTCCGTGCGCTTCCCTGCCTCGCTCGCAGCTGAGGAGGATCGCGGTCCTGGTTCCCACCGCGCTGCAGACTTATTGCGCCGCCCACATTTCGTGATGGCGATTGTGGCGCAATTTGCCTATGTCGGCGCGCAGGTGGGCACCTGGAGTTATCTGATCCCGTACATCCAGGCCTACACCGGTGAGCCGGAGAGGTCAGCGGGTTATTTTCTGACCGGAAGTCTGGTGCTCTTCGGAGTGGGACGTTTCTTTTCCGCGTGGCTGATGCGCTATGTGCAGCCGAGCCGGCTGATGGTATTCTACGCGGTGATTAACACGGTGCTGGCCTCAATTGGAGTCCTGTTTCCGGGGTGGACGGGAATGATCGCCCTGTTGCTGACGAGCTTCTTCATGTCGCTGATGTTCCCGACGATCTTCGCCCAGGGGATTCGCGGCTTGGGTGAGACAGCCAAGCTGGGGGGCTCGCTGATCGTGATGGCAATCATTGGCGGCGCGGTGTTGACGCCGCTAATGGGCCTGCTCTCGGTTCGCTTCGGGGGACTCGCAATCGCCTATGTCGTTCCGGCTCTCGCCTATGTCTTGATCGCGTTCTATTCCTTTGCTGACATGCGGCTGGTCAAGTCCGACCCGTCTGCATTGATTGCAAGAGAGGCATAAGTATGGTCCGCAGCGGAATCCTGAATCCGCAAATAAATTCCTTGCTCAGTCGTGTCCGCCATACCAACACACTCCTGATCGCCGACCGTGCATTTCCTTACTGGCCCACGATTGAGACGGTGGATCTGTCCCTTATCGATGACATACCCCGCGTCCTCGATGTCCTGCGAGCCATACGTATGAACTTTACGATTGGGCGCATTGTCATGGCGGAAGAGTTCCAGCCGCACAATCCTCCCACGGTCGTGAGTGAATTCGCTGAGGCCATGTCGGGACTCGAGGTTCAGTTTGAACCTCACGCTGAGTTCAAGAAGCGCGTTCCCCAGGTGATCGGACTCATCCGCACCGGAGACACGATTCAATATGCCAACATGGTTTTGGAGTCGAGCTGAAAAAGGCAGGATGACCAGCGGAAATCGCCTGACTTAAGCGCTTCTATGCGGTCTTCAACACCGGCACGCTTGCAGTCGGATCAGGCGTCCAGACTACTCCGTTCCCGCGCGATCCGCTGAAGGAACTCGCGGCCGAGTGCCGCAGGCAGGGTGTCAGGCAATATTGAGTCGGGCCACCAGTATTTTGCCGGGCGGATTCGGGTCAGAAGCTGCCTGCGGGTCATTCGCTTGCTCACGTTATCTCCTCTTTAGTTCGCGGCTAACGGCGCAATATCCATACGCAGCTTTGCACGTCATTGCCCTGCGGAATCGGATGACTCGATGGTTCGTGCAAATCCGCCAGACCTTTCACTCGGGAGCGCATGGGTTAGAGTCATTCGTTGAGCGTCCTGTCCCGATTGCCGACTTCGGGGTTATCGATGAACTAAATCGCGTGTCCGCTAACTCTTCTCCTCGGTTGACCAGTAAACCGCATATTTTTCATCTGTAATGCGGTACATGGGCTTAACCGCCAGCACGTTAGTTCCGCGGCTTTTGAAGCTGAGGTCCTTTGCCGACACGACTTCCATCCAGTCGCCCACTTCACTTCCGCGCCCAACGGGATTCGGCTCGGCCGGAGGCAGATGCGCCGCCTTCGCCCAGGGGTCGTCATTGCCGATTCTGAGCGGCGCTCCCTCCGGGCCGGGTCCCATATTCGTTGCCAGCACAAGCGGCCCGTATAGTGCCGCGCGCGTCGATGGGTCACCCGCCAGCGGTTCCGACGTCAGCTGCATTGGCAGAGATACCTCAATCTTGTCTCCATCCCGCCACTCACGAGTCAGCGACAGGTAGCTGCCCGGCTCTGCGAACGCCTCCAGTTCGCGTCCGTTGATGCGTACCGATCCACCCGGCACAGTCCATCCGGTCACTCTCACAAATACTATGCGTCGTTGAGGGGAACTCGCTTTCACGATCAGGGTCGTCCCCTGCTGCTCGGGAAAGGATGTCTCCTGTCTCAACCCGAATTCCTTTTCCTTCCATTCCAGCACCGAAGGGATGAACTGGTTAACCCAGACACTATCGGAATCGTGGAAGTAGATCGTGTCGTTGAATTTCGCGAACTCCTCCCCGTGTCCCCGTGCAACACCAGAACGATCCTTCGGCCGAGTTGTACTGTCGCCAGTAACCGGCAGCCAGCTGGAAAAAGTATTGCTTCAGACCGTCCGGATTCTGCGTACCCAATCTGCAGTTCCACAGCGCTCGCTCGTAGGCATCCATGTACTTCGCATTCCCGGTCCAGGCAAACACATGCCGCTCCAGCTTCATGAGGTTATAGGCGACGCAGCACTCCGCATCGTGATACTGCAACGTGCCCTTCAGATCGCCTGCCTGGCTGTTCCAATGCTCGTCTACGCTACAGTTGCCGATCGCGTAATTGCGCTCCGCCATTACTTCGTCCAGAAAGTAGTTCGCAATACCGCGATAGCGGCTCTCGCCGGTCAACTCGTACATTCGAGCCGCACCGATGACCTTCGGCACATGAGTATTCGCGTGGAGTCCGGTCAGTTCGTCGCGGTGTGCCGCAAGCGGATCCAGGAACATCGGCTGTTCGAATAAGTGCGCCGTTGCGAGATACTGCTCTCGTCCGGTAAGCCCGGCCAGGTTGGCCAGCACTTCGTTCATCCCGCCGTATTCCGTACGCAGCATGTACATGCGGTGATCTTCACTGATGTCTTTGAAATAGCTGCCCACCCAGCCCGCCATGCCCTCCGCGATCTCCAGCGCCTGCTCGTTGCCGGTGTGTACATACATGTCGAGCATGCCGGCCACGATCTTGTGATACGTATAAAAAGGCGCCCAGTACTGACCTCCGGCCGCGAGTCGTTCGAATCCCGCCTCCGGAAAAGCGCTCAGATATCCGTTTCCGTTCGCCTTCTGGCACTTCGCCAGTTCAGCAACCATCAGATCCCCGTTCTTGCGGAGCGCGTCATTGCCAGCACTGGCATAGGCCAGGGCAACTGCAGAGAGGTAATGGCCGCCGTTGAAGTGCCCTCGCAGTTCGCAGTCGGCCTTCTCCCATCCTCCATAGGATGTCGCGGTCGACGTGATGCCCGCCGTGAGCCGAAAGCTATGCAACAGGCGGTTCGTGTCCAAAGAGGCCAAGTATTCCTGGTTGAACTCGGCCTGCCGGGTGAAGGGTCCGTCAAGGAGCCGTACCTCAGTCATCCGGAAGGGCT
>JBAVUB010000480.1:0-6797 GCA_049696575.1 Acidobacteriaceae bacterium
CACCCACACCCCGCACCCACATCCTCGCTTCCCCCGAAGAACTCCCAAAAATCCCCTACAGCGTTGCGCAAACCCTCTTCCTCCTCCTCCAGCTCATGTATCTCGGCTTCTACATCGGCGCCCTCGCCAACCTTCCCGAAATCGACGACCTCTTTGCCGCGTTGCTCCCCAAACCGCCCCTCGCCTTCACCATCCTCATCGTCACCGCCGCCATTCTCATCCCCGTCCGCGCTTTCCTTCTCTGCGCCTTCCTCTTCCACGCCCCCGGCATTCGCGAAAAATTCCTCAAGCTCTGGCAATTCCTCCTGCCCCTCGACATCCTCTGGGCCCTCTCGCCCTTCCTGCTCCTGCACCACATCAATTTCGGATTAGCCCTCGCCTGTACCGCCTTCCTGGCCTGGTCTCCCTTCGCCCAGCGCTCCCTCGTCCTGATGGGCGCCGGCTCCGCCAACCCCGAACTCTCCGCCCCCGCTCGCTGACCACACGAACCAAGCTCAAACCCGTTTTCCGCCCTGTGCCCTGCTCCCCCGTTCAGATACACTGGGACCCTCCAACCATGAACCCGCTCTCCATGCACTTCGACAACCTCGCGTCGACCAAGGACGACATGGTCGCCTTCATTGAAGGTCATGGCATCCGCCGCGTTCCCGCTCACGCGGGAGACGAGATTCCGACCATCCTCTGGGAGGACGAAACCAATCCCGACAGCTGGAAGGATTTCGTCGAGACCGCGAAAGCCGCTGGCGCCACTTTCATCACCATGAGCGACGTCGCCCTAGAAAAGGAGGACCTCGAGCTGCTCATCGAGGAGCTGCAGGAGCAGGACTACACCATCGAGATGGGTGCAGCCTCCTCCGAACTCGACGAAGCCCAGGCCCTGGTCAGCCACATCGGCAAAGTTGGCCATGTGCAGCTCGGTTTTCCTCATCAGGGCATCGTCTTCCTCTACGAGACCTCCACCGAGTGGTACGACCGCTATCGTCAGCTGCTTGACTCCGTCGGCGACCTCGGCGACATCGTCTTTGAAGATGATGACAACGAAGACGACCAACCCTGAGCCGACGCCGTGAGCTCCTCCGATCAGCTCCTGAGCAGCGCCGACGACATCCTCGGTTCTTCAGCCGCCTCTAGCCAGCTTGCCAGTCCAGTCGAACTGGGCCCCGTACGGCCGCGCCAGCGCTGGATTCTCGACCCGTGCCGAACCGAAGAAGCCGCAGCCCTCGCCGCCGCAGCCAACATTCCGCCGCTAATCGCTGAGCTGCTGCTGGATCGCGGAATCCAAACCGCATCTGAAGCCGACCGGTTTCTCAACCCACGCATCGAGCACCTCCTCGATCCGTACTCGATGCTCGGCATGGATCGCGCCGTCGCCCGCATCCGTCAAGCCGTCGCAAGCCACGAACCAATCCTCATCTACGGTGACTACGATGTCGACGGCACCGTTGCCACCGTGCTGCTCAAGACCACCATCGAGAAACTCGGTGGCTCGGTCCGCTTCCACATCCCGCATCGCCTCCGTGAAGGCTACGGGATGCAGCGCGATATTCTCGAAACCGCCGCCACTGAAGGCATTCGCCTCGTCATCAGCGTCGACACCGGCATTCGAGCCTTTGCCGCCGCCGATGCTGCTGCCGAACTCGGTCTCGACCTCATCGTCACCGATCACCATCTCCCCGAACCGGAACTCGGCGTTCCGCGAGCCCTGGCCGTGCTGAATCCGAACCAGCCCGGCTGCCATTACGCCTGTCCTCATTTGTGTGGTGCCGGAGTAGCCTTCAAACTTTCTCAGGCTCTCCTCGAAGTCTGGGATCTCGAACGCGCGCGAGCGAAAATTTTGCCCTCGTTCCTCAAAATGTTGGCCATCGCCACCGTCGCCGATGCCGTCCCGCTCCTCGGCGAAAACCGCGTCTTCGTCGCTCTCGGCCTCGCCGAACTCCGCCGTCCTGTTGGACTGGGCCTGAGAGCCCTGATGCGCGAAGCCCAGATCGATCCAGCCCGTCGTCCGCTCACGCCCATTGACGTCGGCTTCCGCCTCGCGCCCCGCATCAACGCCGCCGGCCGTATGGATGTCGCCACAGATGTTATCGAACTCTTCACCACCCACGACGACGCCCGAGCCAAAGAACTAGCTGCGAAACTTGAACGCCTCAATCAGGAACGCCGCGCTGCCGAAGCCGCCATGCTTGCCGAAGTCATTACCCGCCTCGATCAACCCTGCTTCCACGACGCCCGCTGCATCGTCATGGACGGAGACGGTTGGCACCGCGGTGTCATCGGCATCCTCGCCTCGCGCATCGTCGACCAAACCGGCAAGCCCGCCATTGTCGTCACCCGCGAAGACGGCGAAGCCTACGGTTCGGGCCGTTCCATCGCCAGTTTTCACCTGCTCGACGCCATCGAAAGCTGTCACGAAATCTTCACCCGCTTCGGCGGACATGCGCACGCCGTCGGCTTCTCGCTTCCATCCGATCGTGTCGACGAGCTCCGTACCCGGCTCGCAGCCTACGCCGCTGAACATCTCCGTGAAGAAGACCTGGGCAATCCGCTGGAGTGCCACGCCGAGCTGCCCCTCGATCAGATCACGCCCACGCTGTTTTCCTGGCTCCGCCGCATGGAACCTTACGGCATGGGCAACGAGGAACCAGTCTTCGTCTCCCGCAACGTCCGCACGACCGCGCTCCCGCTTTTCATGAAAGAGCGGCACGTCCGTCTCCGCGTCCTCCAGGGTTCGACGTTCTCCGCCGTCGGCTGGAATCTCGCCGATCGCATCCGCAGCCTGCAACTCGCCCCCAACTCAATGGTGGATCTGGCCTGGCGTCTCCGCGACAACGATCACCCCGAATTCGGCGGCCTCGAACTGGAAATCGCCGGCATCGAGCACAGCTAACAGTCTTTTGCTACCAGCTACGGGCTACAGGCTACCGGGCTACAGGCTACCGGCTGCCCCTCGCAAATTCACACCTCGCGCATCGACATGAACCCCGCGCGCGTCTTACTGTTAACTCATTGAGCTTTTCCGTCACACGGAGAATCGAGGTCCCTCATGACCGCTGTGGCCACCATCCCTGAAATCCTCAACGCAGAAGAACTCCGCCAGATGGACGCCTACTGGCGCGCCTGCAATTATCTCTGCGCCGGGATGATCTACCTCTACGACAATCCCCTGCTCCGCGAGCCCCTCAAAGTGGAGCACATCAAGCAGCGCCAGCTCGGCCACTGGGGTTCCGATCCCGGTCAGACCTTCCTCTGGGTGCATCTCAATCGCCTCATCCGCAAATATGGCCTGAACATGATTTACATCGCCGGTCCCGGCCACGGCGCTCCCGCAACCCTCTCCAATGCCTGGATGGAAGGCGCCTACTCCGAAATCTATCCCGACAAAAGTCAGGACCTCGAAGGACTGCGCAAGTTTTTCCGCGAATTCTCCTTCCCCGGCGGCATCGGCAGTCATTGCACCCCGGAAACACCCGGTTCCATCCACGAAGGTGGCGAGCTCGGCTACAGCCTCTCCCATGCCTTCGGAGCGGCCTTCGACAACCCCGACCTCATCGTCAATTGTTGCATCGGCGACGGCGAAGCGGAAACCGGCCCTCTCGCGACCTCCTGGCACAGCAACAAGTTCCTCAATCCCGTGCGCGACGGCGCCGTCCTGCCCATCCTCCATCTCAACGGCTACAAAATTTCCAACCCCACCATCCTCGCCCGCATTCCGCACGAGGAACTCGAGTGGCTCCTCCGCGGCTATGGCTGGGATCCTCACTTCGTCGAAGGCGACGACCCTCCCCTCATGCACCAGACCATGGCCACCATGCTGGAGCACTGCATCGACCACATCCGCGCCATCCAGCGGGACGCGCGCGAGCACGGCAAGCTCACCGGAGGCAACGCCGGATGGCCGCGCTGGCCCATGATCGTGCTGCGCTCGCCCAAAGGCTGGACCTGCCCGAAGGAAGTCGACGGCCACAAGCTCGAAGGCTTCTGGCGCGCCCACCAGGTCCCCATCCTCGAAACCCGAGAGAATCCGCAACACCTCCAGTTGCTGGAAACCTGGCTGCGCAGCTATCACCCGGAAGAATTGTTCGACGAGAAAGGCCGGCCCATCGCCGAACTGCGCGCTCTCGCTCCCGAAGGCACACACCGCATGAGCGCCAATCCCCACGCCAACGGTGGCTTACTACGCAAGCCGCTGCGCATGCCGGATTTCCGTAACTATACATTTCCAGTCAACAAACCCGGCGCCGAATACGCCGGCCCGACCGAAATTCTGGCGCTATTCCTGCGCGATGTCATGCGCAATAACCCCGACAACTTCCGCGTCTTCGGCCCCGACGAAACTGCTTCCAACCGGCTCCAGGCCATCTACGAAGCCAGCCCCAAAACCTGGATGGAACCCATCCTCCCCGAAGACGCCGACGGCACCGAGATCGCTCCCGACGGCCGCGTCATGGAGATGCTCAGCGAGCACACCCTCGAAGGATGGTTTGAAGGCTACGTGCTCACCGGCCGCCACGGCTTCTTCTCCAGCTATGAGGCCTTCGTCCACGTCATCGATTCCATGTTTAACCAGCACGCAAAGTGGCTCGAGAAGTCCAAGCTGGAACTTCGCTGGCGCGCCGCCATCTCTTCCATCAATCTGCTCATCACCTCCGTTGTCTGGCGGCAGGATCACAATGGCTTCACCCATCAGGATCCCGGCTTCCTCGACGTGGTCGCCAACAAGAGCCCCTCGGTCACCCGCATCTATCTTCCTCCCGACGCCAACTGCCTGCTCAGCGTCGCCGACCATTGCCTGCGCTCCAGCGATTACGTCAACGTCATCGTCGCTGACAAGCAGCACCACCTGCAGTACCTGAACATGAACGACGCGATCCTTCACTGCACGAAAGGCATCGGCATCTGGGACTGGGCCAGCACTGACAACGGCGTCGAGCCCGATGCTGTCCTCGCCTGCGCCGGCGACATTCCCACCATGGAAGCGCTCGCCGCCGCATCGATCCTGATCGAGCACTTCCCTGACATCAGGCTGCGCTTCGTGAACGTCGTCGACCTCTTCCGCCTGCAACCGGAATCCGAGCATCCCCACGGCCTCTCCGACGCCGACTTTGATTCCTTCTTCACCACAGATAAGCCCGTCATCTTCAATTTCCACGGCTACCCGTTGCTCATCCATCGCCTCACCTACCGCCGCCACAACCACGAAAATTTCCACGTGCGCGGCTACAAGGAGAAGGGCAGCATCAACACGCCGCTGGAGCTGGCCATCCTGAATAACGTCGATCGCTTCAACCTCGCCATCGACACCATCGACCGCATTCCTCGCCTCCGCAACATCGGCGCGCACACCCAGGACTGGCTGCGCGATCAGATCACCGAAAGCCTGAACTACGCAAATACCTGGGGCGTCGACAAACCGGAATTCACCAACTGGACCTGGCCGCAGTGAATGCTGACGATGATTTGATCCTTGCTGTTAACAGTGGATCGTCCTCGCTGAAGTTCGGCCTCTACCGCCATCCGCCCGGCGACTGCAATCCGGTCCTCCTGCTCGCCGGCGGAGCCAGCGGCATCGGCCATGCGAACGGCCGCCTGCAAATCACCGACGCCAGCGGCGCTTCGAAACTCGACGAGGCCTACAACCTTTCCTCGCAGGGCCACGCTTTGCAGGAAATCCTCACCGTCATCGAGCGTCTCGGTCACGGCCGTCCAGGCAGCGTCGGGCATCGCGTCGTCCATGGCGGCCCGCATCTGCGCGAGCACCAACTCATCGACGAAGCGCTGATGAAGAAGCTCGAGGCCGCCACGCAGTTTGCCCCCATCCACATCCCCGCAGCCCTCAAACTCATCCGCGAAACCGAAAAGCTCCTCCCCGACCCACAGCAATATGCATGCTTCGACACCGCCTTCCACAGCACCATGCCCGAGAAGGCGCGCCACTTCCCTTTGCCGCAGCGCCTCTACGACCTGGGCATCCAGCGCTTCGGCTTCCACGGCCTCTCCTACGAGTCCGTCGTAGCCCGACTCCATCCCAACATCCCCGAACGCGCCGTCTGCGCGCATCTCGGCTCCGGCGCCAGCCTCGTCGCACTCCGCAACGGCCAATCCATTGACACCAGCATGGGCATGACGCCCGTCGGCGGCATCCCCATGGCCACGCGCAGCGGCGATTTCGATCCCGGCGTCGTGCTCTACCTCATGCGCACCGAACAGCTATCCGCCGACCAGCTCGAATCCCTGCTGAATCACGATTCCGGCCTCGGCGCGATTTCCGGTGGCGAGTCCGACATGCGCCTGCTGGTGCAGTGCGCGTCCAAAGGCGACCCGAAAGCCATCCTCGCCATCGAAGTCTTCGCAACAGCAGTGCGCAAATGGGTTGGCGCCTACGCTGCCGAGCTGGGCGGCCTCGATCTCCTGGTCTTCACCGGCGGCATCGGCGAGCACAGCGCAGCCGTGCGCAACTGGATCTGCGACGGCCTCGACTTCCTCGGCATCACCAGCGGCGATCCGGCGTTGTGTTCAAAGGTGCGGGTCCTCACCAGCGAAGAAGAGCTGCAAATAGCCCGAATCGTCTGCCGCCTGCGCCAATAGCCTGCCGCGCTCCCAAACAATCGCTACCGGCTACGGGCTACCGGGCTACCGGCTGCGTCGAAAAGTTGACGCTGCTTCTTCCGGGCACCAATAATAAAGATTCGCCCTAAAGAACCTAAGCATCCTTACAGAGAAGGAACCGTCCGACGTGATCCAAACCAACAGAGGCAGGCTGCCGCGATGAGCACTGCGGTCGCTGGCCCGCGCGAGAA
>JBAVUB010000481.1:0-2944 GCA_049696575.1 Acidobacteriaceae bacterium
ATCCAGCATCGACCGCCGCAGCGTCGTCCACGCATCGTGGATGTAAGCATCGATCGAAGGCGTCGCCTCCGCGTGCCCCGCTGTCGCCGGCCGGCTGCTTTTCGGCGGCAGCACCTGTTGCGCCCACGCCGCAGTCCCCAGAAAACACAGCGCCGCCGCGACCGCCAGACGCAACCGCCGCCCTCTCCTCATCCAGCCGAGCCCCTCTCCCCGCGTAATCACCTCCACCGCCTGCCTATCCACAATAAACCCCGCCCAACCTCGCCGCCGCCCCCCGAATGCAACCCCGCGCCCCGCAAACCGTTCCAACCATTTATAGATAGAATCCTGCCTGGCGCAGGGCCTGACTTTAGCTTGCGGTAGCTTGCGGTGAAGTCTTATTTCGACAAACAGCTCGCAAACCAACTGCCTTGTGTCAGGGCGCGACTTCACTGCTTGGGGAGAAAAGCATCGGCGAAGGGACTGGCACAGCACTAAACCACCCGGCACGAGAGAAAAGCATCGGCGAAGCGACCGGCACAGCACTAAACGACCCGGCAAGGGAGAAAAGCATCGGCGAAGGGACTGGCACTGCACTAAACGACCCGGCAAGCAGCAAGCAGAAACAAGAAAGCAGCAAGCAGAAAGCAGCAAGCATCCCTTGCGCCCCCAAAAACAGCATGGCGCCGGCCAGGTTCACCCCACAGCAAGAAGCTAGCTCCCTTGCATCCCGACAGTCAATGACTCGATCCCGCGTTTCAGCCCGATAGTACTGTTTAATCCCATTTTGGGAAAAGCACGCTTCGCCCCATTGCCGTTTCCCCAGGCTCTTTCACCCTGCAATATTAGGTCTGCTTCCCACATCTAATTAAAATAGAGACCAATGTGACCCATCCAACCGACCCGGCAACGACCCTCCCCGGATTCGCACGCCGTCATCGCACCCTCCTCACCGTTCTCCTCTGGATCGTCTCCGTCTGCCTCATCCTCTTCATCGCGGCCGTCATCGCCGCCAACATCTTCCTGCATCGCGCCGGCCCCGCCCTCAAAGCCAAAGTCGTCGAAACCCTCAGCACCCGCTTTGACAGCCGCGTCGAGCTCGATCAGTTCCACGCCGCTTTCTTGCGCGGATTCCAGGTCTCCGGCGCCGGCCTCAAGCTCTATCCCAACCACCTCGACATGACCGATCCCCTCATCCAGGTCGATCGCTTCTCCTTCCGCGTCTTCGACTGGCGCCAGCTCCTCCACACCCCCCTGGTCATCAATCGCGTCCAGGTCTCCGGCCTCCATATCCATTTGCCCCCCAAATCCCAGCGCGCCAACATGCCTCACATTGACCAGCCTCCAAAATCCGGCCAGGACCTCAGCCACAGCGGCATCAAAATCCTCGTCAACGAAATCGACGTCGACCGCGCCAGCCTCCTCATCGAAAACGGCAAGCCCGGCAAAGTCCCCCTCAACTTCGTCATCGATAAAGTCCAGCTCCGCTCCGTCGCCGCCGGCCAGCCCATGCGCTTCCATGCCGTCCTCGTCAATCCGCTCCCCGTCGGCAACATCGACTCCACCGGCGACTTCGGCCCCTTCAACGCACACAGCCCCGGCGACACTCCCGTGAGCGGCCGCTACACCTTCCGCAACGCTGACCTCGGCACCATCAAAGGCATCGGCGGCATCCTCTCCTCCGATGGCAACTATCAGGGCCAGCTCAACCGCATCGTCGTCGATGGCGCCACCACCACTCCTGACTTCCGCCTCGACATCGCCAAACGCCCCATGCCTCTCAACACCAAATTCCATGCCATCGTCGACGGCACCAACGGCGACACCTTCCTGCAACCCGTCGACGCGTGGCTCCAGCACACCCACATCGTGGCCAACGGCGAAGTCGTCCACACCGCCGGCGTCCCCGGCCGCGACATCCGCCTCGACGTCACCATCGACCCCGGCCTCATCGAGGACATCCTCCTGCTCTCCGTCAAAGCCGCGCCGCCCCTCATGACCGGCCAGATGCAGATGCATACCAAATTCGACCTGCCCCCAGGCCCCGCCGCCGTCACGGACCGCCTCCGCCTCGACGGCGCCTTCACTCTCACCGGCGCCCATTTCACCAGCGAAAACATTATCGGCAAGATTGACGAGCTCAGTCTCCGCGGCCAGGGCAAAGCCGCCCAGGCCAACCACGAAGACGCCGCCAGAAAGAAAACCGCCGCCCAAAACGGCTCACCACAAAACAACTCAGCGCAAAACAGCGACCCTCAGACCAACTCCCAGCCGAGCAGCCCCGCCAGCGCCCCCCAGCCTGCCCCAGCCGCCGACATCGCCTCCGACATGCGCGGCACCTTCACCTTCGGCTCCGGCAAGCTCACCCTCCCCACCCTCAACTTCAGCGTTCCCGGCGTCGACATCGCCCTCCAGGGCGCCTACACCCTCCAGGGCCAGATCCTCGACTTCAGCGGCACCGCCCGCCTCGACGCCCACATTTCCCAGATGGTCACCGGCTGGAAATCCCTGCTCCTCAAGCCCGTCGATCCCTTCTTCGCCAAAGACGGCGCTGGCACCCAGGTCCCCATCAAAATCTCCGGCACCAGCTCCCACCCCGACATCGGCCTCAACTTCAAACACTAGGCCACAGCCGTCGGGACCGGCAGCCCCGCCCGCCGCGAAACCTCCGTCGGCTCCAGATTCTCCTGCGCGAATCGCGGGCTCACGTGAATGTCCACCTGCTTCAGCACGCCATCGCCAATATTGACGAATCCATGCGGCGTCCGCGCCTTCACCACAACGATGTCGCCCGCTCCAACCTCGCGAACCTCCTCGCCCACCACCACCCGCCCCCGTCCTTCCTGCACCATCAGGACTTCGTCGTACCTGTGCCGATGCAGCGGTGCGCCCCGCCCCGGCTGCGCCTCTACCAGAAAGAACGACACCCCAACATCCCCCTGATCAGCCCCCGCAAACTGATACG
>JBAVUB010000482.1:0-15139 GCA_049696575.1 Acidobacteriaceae bacterium
CACGGAGCCCGTGGTCATCCTCCGGATAGACCGCGGCGAGGTGGTCGGAGACGGCGTTCATGTCCGCGCGTGCCTGGGCCAGAGTCACGCCAGGCTTGAGCCGCGCGATGCCGTGAATGCCGAGCCCTGCGCCGCGCAGCTTGAGCGTACCGGTGTTCCACTGGCCGATGGGGATATAGACGTCCTGCGCCCTGAAGCTGCCAACGTTGAGATCGAATGCCGACGGGATGACGCCGATGATGGTGTAGGCGCGACCGTCGAGGTCGATGGCACGGCCGATGACATCAGGGTCAGAACCAAGCTTGCGGGCCCAAAACCCCTGGCCGATGAGGACCAGCGGGGCACGGCCGATCTCGTCTTCTCCAGGAGCGAAGAGGCGGCCGATGACGGGCTTGACTCCAAGCATTGAAAACAAGTCGGAGGAGACGAGGTCTCCGTGGATACGCTCGGTTTGGCCGGCCCCGGTGAGCAAAAAGCCGAGGTGACGGAAAATCGCAAGCGCGGTGAAGCTGTGATTGTCCCTCTGCCAGTCGCGGAAATTGGGATACGAGATAGAACCAGTCTCGAAATTGGGCTTGGCGGCATCGACCGCGACCAGTTCGCCGGGGCGCGGCAACGCGATGGGGTGGAGGAGCACCGTGTTGACGATGGAAAACAGCGCGGTGTTGACGCCGATGCCGAGCGCCAGGGTGATGACGACAACCGTTGTAAATCCTGGCGATTTGCGTAGCTGGCGGAGCGCGAAGCGGAGATCCTGCAGCAGATATTCGAACCAGGGCAGCGTGTTGCGCTCGCGCATGGTCTGCTGGGTCTGCTCCATGCCGCCCAGTTGAATCAGCGCCCGACGCCGAGCCTCTTCAGGAGTCATCCCGGCGTGGAGGTTGTCCTCGATGTGCATCTGCAGATGGCTCTCCAACTCGGCGGCGATTTCGTGGTTCGCGCGCCGCGCGCCGAACAGGCCACCCAGGCGAATCCACCACGCTCGGAGGGTGCGCATCACGCCTCCTCAGCCGGGGAGAGAAAGCGCGCCACAATAGCCGTCGCCTGCTCCCAGTTGCGCGCTTCGCGCTCCAGTTGCTTACGGCCGGCGCGCGTCAGCCGGTAGAACTTTGCCTTGCGGTTGTTGTCCGAGGTGCCCCACTCCGACTCGATTGCGCCTTCCTGCTCGAGTTTCAGAAGTGCGGGGTACAGCGTGCCGTAGTTCAGGGCGAGCCGATTGCCACTCGTCTGCTCGATGCGCCGCGCGATGCCGTAGCCATGCTGCGGACCCATGGTTTCCAGCGTTTTCAGCACCATCAGGGCCAGGGTGCCCTGCCAGACGTCGGCCTTGTCTCCCATCGACTCTCCTCTTGGTAGGCCATATGTACCACGATGTTCTATGGGAAGGCAATAGGGAAAGTGACGAAAAGTTGGGAATACGGTATTTCGCCTGGCGGTACAGAGGCGAGTTTGGAGCGCGACATTGGGCAGGAAATTCTGCAACCATACACAGCGTGCCCTAAAAGCAGGTTGCGATGATCAAGATGAAAAGGATCGTTTTCTCCCCAGTTTGGAATTGCGTGGTTGGAATGTTGCTGTTGGTCAGCCTGTCCGGCGCAGCTCGCGCGCAGCAGACGCCGTGGTCGCAGCGCATGGCCAACACGACGATCGAGCGCTGGCCCGACGGCCACGTCGCCCCAGCCGGCGCGCCGTGGCACTGGAATTATGAGTTGGGCACGCTCCTCGAAGGCATGGACGCGGCCTGGTACGGCTCGGCGAACGGCGAGTATTTCCGCTACGTAAAGAAGTCCGTCGATCCGTTTGTCGGCGCCGACGGATCGATCTCAACCTATGACGCCAGCGAAAATTCGCTGGACAATATTCTGCTCGGCCAGCAACTCCTGCTGCTCTACGGCGTGACCCTGGACAAACGCTATTACAAAGCTGCGACGACATTGCGACAGCAACTCGCCCGGCAGCCCAAAAATGCCTCCGGCGGATTCTGGCACAAGAAGATCTATCCGAACCAGATGTGGCTGGACAGCCTCTATATGGCCGAGCCGTTTTACGCCGAGTACGCAGCCGAGTTTCAGGAGCCGCAGGATTTTGCGGAGATCACCCGCCAGTTTGTGCTGATCGATCAGCACGCACGCGATCGAAAGACGGGGCTGCTGTATCACGGCTGGGATGAGACGAAACAACAGCCGTGGGCCAATCCGGAAACCGGCGATTCGCCGAGCTTCTGGGCGCGCGGCATGGGCTGGTACCTGATGGCGCTCGTGGACACGCTGCCGTGGTATCCGGAGCACGATCCGGGAAGAGCGGAGTTCCTGGCGATCCTGCGGCGGACAGCCGCAGCAGTCGCCCGCCACCAGGATGCCGGGAGCGGCCTGTGGTATCAGGTGCTGGACAAGCCGGGCGCAAAGAAGAACTACTTCGAGTCCTCAGCGTCGTGCATGTTTACGTACGCGCTGGCGAAGGGCGTGCGGCTCGGATACCTGCCGCGCGCCTATGAACAGAATGCAGAACGCGGCTGGCACGGGATTCAGACGCACTTTGTCGAGACCGCGACCGACGGAAGCGTCACGCTGACCGGAACGGTAAAGGTTGCGGGACTGGGCGGCGCCGACCACCGCGACGGGAGCTACGCGTACTACACGTCGACGCCGGTGGTGAGCAACGATCCCAAGGGCGTCGGCGCGTTTCTGCTGGCTGCAAGCGAGATGGAAATGACCGGCGCAACCTCTGGATTGGGGGAAACCGTCCTGCTCGACGCCTGGTACAACAGCCAGACGCGCACGAATGCGGCGGGGCAGAGCGAGCTCTTCCATTACAAGTGGACCGACTTCGCCAATTCCGGATTTTCGCTCTTCGGGCGCATCTGGCGCAGCGACGGCGTAGCGACAAAATCGTTAACCACCGCCCCCACCGCGCAAAATCTAAGAGCAGCGCAGTTCTACATCATCGCTTCGCCGGACAATCCATCGAAAACTCCCAACCCGCACTACATGACGGCGGAAGATGCGGACCAGATCGCGCAATGGGTGCGCAGCGGCGGCGTGCTGCTGATGATGGAGAACGATCCCGACAACGCGGATATTCCGCACATGGACCTGCTGGCGGACAAATTTGGCCTGCACTTCAACAACGTCCTCGTGCATCACGTCATCGACGACCAGTTCGCGATGGGACGCATCGACCTGACCGCCGCGGCGCCGCCCTTCACACATCCGCACGTCCTCTATATGAAGGACACTTGCTCGCTCACTCTCTCCGGCCGCGCCGTTCCCCTGCTGCGGTACAACGGCGACCTGCTGATGGCCACGGCAAAGTACGGCAAAGGGATGGTCTTCGCCGTCACCGATCCGTGGCTCTACAACGAGTACGCGGATGGCCGCAAACTGCCGGCAGAATACGACAACTTCGCCGGCGGGGTTGAACTGGTCCAGTGGCTGATTGATCAGCGCGCCCACCTTCCGCGTTAAGAGAAAACGCAGCCGGCCAGGACCAACCGGCTGCGCATAGCGGGCTTCGCGAATCAGCCCTCGGAAGGGTGAAGAACCCGGAAAGTGTTGCCGCCGCTCGACCACACCAGCACCAGAGCATCCTGCCCTTTAGGAACGCTGGAGAGCTGCTGGGCCACGTCCGACGCTGTCGGTGTCGGCTTGCGGTTGACGGAGACGATGATGTCCCCGCGCTGCAGACCCGCATCGTCCGCAGGGCTGCCAGAGCGGACATTCTGGACCACGGCCCCGTGCACGCTCTCCGGCGCCTGCACCTGCTGTCTGACATCCGGCGTCAGATCCGCCAGGCCGAGGCCCCAGCGTCCCTTGCCGTTACCGTTCTGAGCGATGACCTGCTCATGGCCGCCGTTCATCGATTCCAGCGTGACCGGCACATCGACCGTCTTGCCGTCGCGCATCACCTCGAGATGAATCGTATCGCCCGGCTGCTTCTGGCTGGTTTCCATCTGCAGCTCACCGGCGTCCGACACGGGTTTGCCGTCGAATGCAGTGATCACGTCGCCCGTCTTCAGGCCGGCCTTGCCGCCCGGCGAATCCGGCGTCACGTCAGACACGACCGCGCCAACCGCTTTCTTCACATCGAAAAACTTCGCGCTGTCCGGCGTTACGTCTTCGATCGAAATCCCGATATAGCCGTGGCTGACTTTACCGTCGCGGATCAGGGCATTCACCGTGGGCTCAGCGATCTTGGTCGGAATCGCAAATCCCATGCCGGAAAACGCGCCGGTCGGCGAATAGAGGAAGGTGTTGATGCCGATCAACTCACCGCGAGCGTCGACCAGCGCACCGCCGGAGTTGCCGGGGTTGATGGCCGCGTCCGTCTGAATGAACTCGCCGGGTTTGCGGCGATCCGAATCCGGGTTCGCGCGGTCGAGCGCGCTGATGATGCCGCGCGTCACGCTGAACCGGAAGCCGTAAGGATTGCCGAACGCCAGTACCAGCTGACCCGGCTCGAGCTTCGCCGAGTCACCCCAGGGAATGCTGGGGAAATCGTGTCCGTCGATCTTGATGACGGCGAGGTCGGTGAGGGGATCCGCGCCGATCAGCTTCGCGGGATAGATGTCGCGATTGCTCATCGTCACGCTGATGTTGATGGCGCCCGCCACCACGTGGTTATTGGTGACGATATAGCCGTCGGGCGAAATGAGGACGCCGCTGCCCAGACCGTGCTCAATCGAGGGTCCCTGCTGTCGCTGCATAGGGCCCTGGAAGAACTGGCCAAACGGCGACCCGGGACCGAAGAATTGCTGGAACTGCTGCTGTTGCTGCGGCTGTTCCTGAGGCTGTTCCTCGCCGTCTTCGCCCTGGTCTTCTGAGATCTGACGTTGGCTCAGTTTCGAGGTCACGCTCACATTCACAACGGCCGGGCGCACGCGCGCCGTGAGAGCTTCCATTGCCTGATCGAAAGACAACAGCGGTGCAACACTGCTTTGGTCGATGGGAGCCGCTGCCGGCGCAGGGTTCGGAGCGGCTGCTGCCGATGCGGGCCGCACCAGCGCCCATCCTCCCGCCGCGATGAGGGCTCCCGCAACGATGGCGGGAATCACCATACGCCGCGTGAGCAACGATTTCATTTTTCCGAGGTTCATTGTTTTGCTTCTCCTGTTCTCTTGAACTAACAAATTAGTTGTTACGGACAAAAATTTTTGCTCTAGATCGACTGCGACATCGATCCCGCTTGTGGCACCACCAGCACGATGCGCAGGATCTGGATCGGCGCTCCCGTCGCTGGGTCGATCACCTGAAAAACCTGGATTTGCAGCGCCGGGTTTTCCCTGCCCGCAAACTGCTGCGCCATGGTCGTGGCCGAATCCGCTCCAGCTGTCCGAAGCTGAGCCGAACCCGGAGTGCTGGATTCCACCGTCTCGAAAACCACCAGCGCCGGTGCAAGCATGCTCGGTTCCGTCATGTCCGACATCGCGAGCCGAGCCATCGCGAAAGGCTTCGGCGCGTTGGATCGATGCGCCGCAACCTGGCGAAACGGAGACGCGTGCGACGACGAACTCCGTTTCGGAGCCGCCCTTCTCAAGAGCGAAGACTTTTGCACCGGATGATAACTGGCGGGCACCACCGACGAGGTCGGGAAGCGAACCCCGTCATCCGCCAGCGGCTTCACGACCTGCGCGGCGGAAATAGAGCGCATCGGAACAAACTCCACGAGGCGCGGCATGCAAAGCGCAACACCGGCACATGCGAGCGACAAAGATGCTGCGACCGCAATCGCAGCCCGCCCGACGCGTGTGGTTGCCACCGGGCCAACGCGCAGAATCCGGGCGATGCGCACTGAAGCATCGCGGGCGCGCGCTACTGCGGCCTGCGCCATCGCCCACCCGCGCCGCTCACAACCCTTCTCCAGCAGGTCGATCAGACATCCGGCATACGCGCGCGGATTGCCCGTCGCCGCCACCACCGCATCGTCGCAGGCCATTTCGCGTTCGAGCGAAAGCCGCGCATCGATCCACCACACTGCCGGATGGAAAAACAGAATCGCCCGCACCGTCTTCTGCAGCAGGTTGGTCCAGTCGTCATGCCGGCGCAGGTGCGCGAGCTCGTGGATCAGCACCGGCCTCAGTTCTTCTGCACTCAGATCGCGCAGCGTCCACGCCGGCAGCACAATGGCGGGGTTGCGAAATCCCAGGGCCGCCGGCACACGAGCCTTCTCCGAAACCAGCAGACGAATCGGCCGCTTGTTCTCGGCGATCAATTCACGGAGCGCAGGATCGAGTTCCGAGACAGGAATTGCAGCGCAGCTCCGGCGAATCTGCCGCACCTGCCAAACACCCGCGACCACACGGGCCAGCGCCACAACCGTCACAGCGATCCACAGCAAGAAGAAAGCCGCCGCCCAGAATGCCGGAATCGTGATTTCCGGACGCGCATGCGAAAGCAGGCTCGGAAAATCCTGCCCCGATCCCAGCCCGCTCAAAATCGGCAACCCCACCACCCCGGCCAGCGCAACCAGCCACACCGCATAGCGCGTACCGGCGTTTTGCCGGCCCATCAGGCGCAGCAGTAGCCACGCGCACAGCGCAATCAGGATCCCCTCGGGCAGAGAGTTCAGCACCCGTCCCACAGCAAGCTGCGCAAAGGGCATCATCGCGCCTCACCCCGGGTGCTGAGTTTTCTGTCAGCGGCCATCCTTCCTTCCTTCGAGCCGGCGGCATCGCCCTCGCTGCGCTCCAGCATCTTCCGCAGCCGCGCCAGCTCCTTCGCATCAATCCCACGGTCTTCCAGAATATTGAGCACCAAATCCTCGTGGGAGTTGCGGAAGAAGCGGCTCACCAGGTGGCGGATCTCCGAGCGGCTCGCCTCTTCCTCAGCCACCAGCGGGTTGTAAACGTGCGCGCGGCCGTCCTTGGAATGCTCCACCCATCCCTTGCGTTCGAGGATGCGGATGGTGGTCAGAATGGTGTTGTAGGCAAAAGCAGGATGGGCGGGAAGAACATCCAGAATCTGCTGCACCGTGCCGGGACCCTTCTGCCACAGCACCTGCATGATGCGCAGCTCGGCTTCCGTCAGGGTCTGGGATGTCTTGCGCGGCACGGTCGGAATTCCCCTTCATTTCATTCGACGCACGAGAACGCCGAAAGTAACTAATAAATTAGTTTCTATCGCAAAGTTTCGGAATTTGGCAAGCGCCCCGCTGATTTTTACTGGAGATTCCGACCCGCAGCGCTCCGCTACAACGATGCCGCCGCCGTCGCCTCATCCTTATGAAGACCGGCATATTTGCCGATCCCCACCATCGTGAAGACCTTCTGAAAATGCGGCGTCAGGCCGAACACGGCGATTTTCCGGCCGGCTTTGTCGGCTTCCATCAGGATCTGGATGACCAGCGCGATTCCGCTGGAGTTGATGTAGTCCACCTTCGAGAAGTCCAGCAGCACCGGCCCGCTGCCGCTCACATTTTGCCAGGCGCCCAGCACCGGCTCCTTTGATGCGCTGGAGATGTCGCCGCTGAAGCGAAGCACGGCGATAGATGCACCATTGGGGCCGGAAGTGCGGTCGATCGTCGCTCGGGTCTCGGCCTGCATTATTCGTTCTCCTTATCCAGCCGGATCACCAGCCGCACATAGCTGCCTTTACCTTTGCTGTCGCGGACCCATTCCGCCTCATCGACGAGCGCCTGGATCAGGAACATCCCCATCCCGCGAGGATCTTCTTCCCCATGTACCTTGCGATCGATGTCCGGCTTATGCGGCGGCCTCGAAATGCCCGCGCCATTATCCATCACCTTGACCTCAAGCTCATCCGCGCGCGTGGACAGGATCACGCCCACGGAAAGTTTCTCGTTCAGCTGGTTGCCGTGCTCGATGGCGTTGATGCAGGCTTCCGCAACCGCCGTCTTCAGATCCTCGATACGTTCGTCGGAAAAACCCTTGAGCCTGGCGACGCTGGCGGCGGTGGCCATTGCGACTTTTTCAAACCCCAGCCGCGATGGTATCCGCACCTCCACCGACGTACCGTTGGTTTCGACCATCGGAATCTCCCGCTTACGCACGCATCCGCATCAGAGCCAGCGCGGTCATGTCGTCGTCCTGCGACTCACTTCCGGAAAACCGGCGCAGCTCCTGCCACAGCGTATCGAGGATAGCAGTACACTCCGGCGAGTTGCACCCAAGAAATGTAGCCAGCAGCCGCTCCGCACCAAATTCTTCATCGCCCTGAAAGATCTCGGTGAGGCCATCGGTATAGAACAGCAGCCGCGATCCGGGTGGGAAGTCAGCGACCTCCGACGTGTATTCCGCGATGGGCAGAATCCCGATCGGCGTGGCGCTGGCCCGCAGCTCGTGCGTCGACCCGTCGGGCCGCACCAGAAAGCCTGGATTGTGCCCGGCGTTCACCACTTCCAGCGTGTGCGCCCTGGGATCGAGCTTGAGAAAGATGCCGGTGACGTAGCGATTGCGCGCTTCGTCTCCCTCCGCGCAATGCTGGCGATTGAGTCGCGACACGAGTTCGGCCAGCGGCAGGCCTGCGCCGACGCTGGCGCGAAACGCGGAGCGAAAAGCGGTGCTCACAATCGCTGAAGCCAGGCCTTTGCCCGCCACATCGGCGACGGCCATCACCTGCACGCCATCCGGCAGGCTGACGATATCCACGCAATCCCCGCCCACTTCGTAGCAAGCGCTGTAGCGAACCGCAACCGAGTAGCCCTCGATGGCGGGCATCTGCTGCGGCACCAGGCTCCGCTGGATCGCTCGTGCGGCGTGGAGATCCTGCTGCAGACGCGCCCACTCCAGACTCCGCTCATAGTAGCGTGCGTTTTCGACCGCAACCCCGGCCTGCAGCGCGATGCGCTCCAGAAAATCCTCTTCATAGATCGTGAGCGCCCGCCCCTCCGGCGTCGCCACCACCAGCTCCGTCAGATGGCGTCCGTCTTTGTCGTGCAGCGGAAAACGGAAGCACCCATCCCAGGGTTCACCAGGCATCTCTCCATAGCTCATGCGCGGTTCCGTGGTCAGAGCGCCGGGCAGTTCCAGCTCGCGCACAACGATGCGCAGCACCGTGGACAGGACTTCGTCGAGCTGGATGGTGGAGTGAACCTGGCGGGAAGTCTCCAGCAGCGCCTGCAGACGGACGATCTCCTGCTGCAGGTCGAGGGTTTCCACGGATGGCGCGGATTGCATCGGGCTGCCCATGGCGTTCGCTCGCAGGTCCTTGGATTCTGAGGAGTAAGTTTTGCCCCGGGAGTGGGTTCACTGTAGCACAGCCGTAACGCGATGCTGAAGAGCGCGGGTCCCGGCTCACGGCTCACAACCGCCTTGCCTCTGTCGAGTCTCGAGGCCCGCGAATGCGCACCAAAACCTGTGCAGCACCGCCATCACGGTCGTCATCCCCGCTCTGCCTGCCGCAGCCACCACCCCTACCTGCTCATTACTTCCGTTTGGTCCGGCTGCCGATTCTGCTTGCAATGCCACCCTTGCCCCCGCAAACTGAGAACGAAGCCTGAACCAGGAGGACTCGCCATCGCGAGTCCTTTTCGTTTTTAGGCCAGGGTCCCAGGACCCTCTCTCGTCCGCTCTTTGACATATCGAAGGAATGCCGCCAGCAGACGATCGAACCTGCTGGACAACCTACGGCTGACAACTGATCGTCGGAAGCTTTTTCTATTGCCTACTCCCTATTGCCTATTCCCTGCTTTTTGAGGCCCTCAACAACTAACCCATTTTCAATCACTTATGCGCCGCGACCCGGCGAACAAGCCTGTTTTCAAACACTTAACATAATCCTGTGGGGTAGGGGGCGGCTGGACGCTGACAACTTGGGACTGATCCCGATAGCCGGAAGCTTTCTCTATTGCCTACCCCCTATTGCCTATTCCCTGCTTTCTTGAGGCCCTCAACAAGTGCCGCATTTTCAAACACTTGTGCACTGCGCACCAGCGAACGGGCCTGTTTTCAGACACTTAACAAAAGCGAGGGGTAGGGGGCAGTAATAACCGCTGCGACTGAATCACTGACCACAGATCACTGACCACTCATCACTGATCACTGAACACTGCCTTCAGGCCGATTGCCCGATCACGAACTTCCGCGTGTAGCCAGTTGGATCGGCCGAGATTTTCACCTGCAGGTTGCCGTTCGCATCGCAGGTATACATCTCGCGCACTGTCAGATTGCTCTGGCTATGGAGGCGCAGCACTGGGTAGGCCGACAAATCCGAGTCGCTCTGCAATTGCGGATCGAAGGGAAATCTGATCTGTTCCCAGTTCGTGATTTCGCCCAACGGTTGTCCGCGCTCATCGAGCTTCGAGCACTCGAGATAACGGAAGTGTCCGACGTTGTGCGCCGGATGATAAACGCGCTCGCTCGAAAGCGCAGGTTCGCCAGGCCGAGGCAAACGCGCGCCGCGAGGAAAGATGAGGTCAAAGACAATGTTTCCGCCGGAATCGCCTTCGCGCCAGATTCCGAAGTTCTGATTGAACTGTTCGCGCAGTCCGTCAGCCTGAGCAGAAGCGCGAATCGCCAGTCCCACAGCGCTCGCCGATCGCATGTAAGCCGAGCGGCGAACCTTGCGGCCAAACGTCTCGCGCAGAATGCGCGCCACCGGCGGCAATTCCGATCCGCCACCCGTGACGTAAAGAGTGTCCAGGGTAAGGCCAGGATGCGCAGAGAGCAAACTCTCGACGACTTCACGCGTGGATTCGACCAGGGGACGGCATCGCTCGTAATACTGATCCACCGGAATCGTGACTTGCGCCCAGCCAACGCGAACGCGCTCCAGATCGACGGTCACCTTGCGGGTGTTGGGATTCAGCGACTCTTTTTTCTCGCGGCATTCTTCCAGCAAATGGTGCCGTTCGGCCGCAGTGAGTTCGGTATCATGACCGGCTGTTTCCAGAGCAAGGTCGGCGAGAATCTGATCGAAGTCATCGCCGCCAAGATTCGGAATGCCGTCCGAAGTCTCGACCGTCTGTTCGTTTTCTCCCAGAGTCACAAGAGAAACGTCGAAAGTGCCGCCACCCATGTCGTACACCAGCAGCCCGCTGCCAACGCGGTTGCGGCGCTCGCCGTCGCGCCAGGCAAATTCGATGGCAGCAGCGGAAGGCTCGTTCATCAGCCCCAGCACTGAGAAACCCGCGCCTTGCGCCGCTTCCTCGGTGACAAAACGCTGGTTGCTGTTGGCATTGGCAGGAACACCCAGAACCGCTTCGAGCGGTTCGTTGGGCTGCGCGCGAAGATTCGAGTGCTCCAGCAGCTGGATCCGCAAGGCGGTCATCATCTCCGTCAGCAGAAGCCGCAGCGGCAGAGCCTGTCCACCTGCACGGAGCTCGGTGTGCAGGCCGGCGCTGCGCAGGCAGCGCTTCAGCGAACGCAGGATGGTCCAGCTATCGTCTTCCTGGGCCGCAATCGCCTGCCAACCGTATAGGCGCGTGTTGCCTTTGACCGCCACAACAGGAGGAAACCAGTCGCACGCCTGGCCATCAGGCTTTTCGAAATTCACCAGCGGGAAGTTGCCACGATCGACAGAAGCGACAACCACGCGCGTCGTTCCGAAGTCGATTCCAATTCTCATTAGCTTCAGTTTACGACGAAGACACTGCGCCCATTGCCGTGGAAAACTCGATCGGCAAACTACCGTGCGATCCGCATGGTAGCGTTTCTAACGGATCATTTTGATCCTTCGTTCGATGCGAATCCTTTACGGCGCCACGATTTTTCTCGGAGCGTTTCTGCTCTTCGCCGTCGAACCGATGGCGGCGAAACGACTGTTGCCTGCGTTGGGTGGTTCGTCTGCCGTCTGGATCGTCTGTCTCGTTTTCTTCCAGACCGCGCTGCTGCTCGGATACCTCTACGCGCACTGGCTCGGACGCCAGCCGTTGCGAACGACCGGCGCACTGCATATCGCGCTGTTGTTGCTGGCAGCGGTGGCGTTGGCCTTTGTCGTCCAACCGAACCTGAGCAAGGCGTCGGACCATCCGCTGGCCGCGATTTTTCGGGTACTCACGCTGACCATCGGACTGCCGTTCCTGCTGCTCGCATCGACCAGTCCGCTGCTGCAACTCTGGCTGGCGCGGCAACGGCGAAGCGGCGTGCCGTGGAAACTGTTTGCGCTGTCGAATGCGGGATCGCTCCTGGCTTTAGTGCTGTATCCCACACTGATTGAGCCGCACCTTTCGCTGGTTGTGCAGCGCAAGGCGTGGGGTTGCGGATTTGGAATCTATGCCGCGCTGTGCGCTGTGATCGCATGGGGCGCTCGAAAGACGGCGAATGCCGGTCCGCAAAAACCGCAGTCCGCTGCGGGAGCGACTCCGAGCTCCTTGCGCTCGAAACTGCTCTGGTTCCTGTTGCCAGCCGCAGCCGCGATGCAGTTGTGCGCAGTCACCAGCCATCTGAGCCAGAACATTGCCGCGATTCCGCTGTTGTGGGTGTTGCCGCTGGGCATTTATCTGCTGACGTTCATCGTTGCCTTTGAATCGCCTGGCTTCTATCGGCGATGGCTGATGGTGCGGCTGCTGGCTTTGGGACTTGCCGCGTTGGCTTACATGCTGTCGCAAACCGACGCCACCTGGCCGATCCAGTTCAGCATCGGCTTCTTCCTCGTCGAGCTTTTCTTCGCCTGCCTCTTCTGTCACGCGGAGACGTACGCGCTGCGGCCTGCGAACCGCTCTGAATCAACCCTGTTCTATCTGCTCGTCGCCGCAGGCGGAGCAGCGGGAACCACCTTTATCGGCATCGGCTGCCCGCTGCTCTTCGCTGCGAATTACGACGTGGCGATCGCCTTCCTGGCGACGGCTGCGCTGGCTCTGGTCGTCACCTGGCAGAACGGATGGGCGCAGCGGTTGTTATGGTCGGTGGGAACAGCGCTTCTGCTGGCGCTCATCATCATGCTGCACATTGTCTATGCACGCAGCACGCTGGTGGAGGAACGCAATTTCTATGGCGCGCTTCGGGTGCGGGAGTCGCACGTGCCACCACAGGCCGAGACCGTGCGCACGCTGCTGCATGGCACCATTGAGCACGGCACGCAGTGGTTTGCCCCACAGTTTCGACGCAATCCAACGACTTACTACGCAATGGATTCAGGCGTGGGGCTCGCGCTTCGCTTCTGCTGCGACGATCGGCCGCGCAACATTGGCGTGGTTGGTCTGGGCGCTGGAACGCTTGCGGCCTACGGAAAGCCTGGTGACCGGATGCGATTCTACGAGATCAACCCTGCAATCCGGCCCATTGCGGAAAACCTGTTCACGTACCTGCGCGAATCCGGCGCGCAGATTACCTTCGCCGACGGCGACGCGAGGATTTCCCTCATGCGCGAGGCTCCGCAGAATTTCGATGTCCTGGTGATCGATGCCTTTTCCGGCGACGCGATCCCAATCCATCTGCTCACCACGCAAGCGATGGGCGTTTACCAACGGCAGTTGGCGCCTGACGGAATACTGGCGTTCCATGTCTCGAACCAGTACCTGGACTTGCCGCCGGAAATTGCAGCGCTCGCCGCAGCCTCGAGCCTTGAAGCGCGCCTTGTCGACACGCCGCCACAGGAAGCTCGCGGCGAATACAGGGCAACGTGGGTGCTGGTGACCAATAACGCTGCGTTCCTCGCGCAACCGCAGGTCGCAGCATTCGCGCGAACCATTCACGCAAGGTCAGATTTGCCGGCGTGGACCGATAACTATTCGAGCCTGCTGCCAATTCTCCAGTGGCGGATGCCGAGCCGGAACTAGCCGAATATTCCGCACAAATCGATGGTCAAGCAGCGCTCCTGAATACGCCTTCCGAAGCACCACAAAGTGCAAAATGAACAGATTTCTGTTTATTTTGATCATTTTTGTGGCCGAAAGCTCCACAATTGTGGTTAGATTATGGCCACATCGAATTCCCTCTCGGAACTCGACGTCGACCAGAGGCTGTGACAAACCCGGCAATTTTCCTCGGACCCAACGAATAGATTTCATGCAAAGCAGAAGGGGGAGAACCCTATGACAACCAATTTGAGGCGGCTAATTTGGGGATGCGCGCTCAGCATGTGCCTGTGCGTTCCCGCGGCAATGGCGCAAAATGTGACCGGCTCGATCACCGGCGAAGTCACCGATCCCAGCGGTGCGGTGGTTGCGAATGCTCAGGTGGTGGCGCACAACATGGACACTGGGGTCGACACCGCGGCGACCTCCAACGCCGACGGCGTTTACCGCATCGAGTTTCTGCCAGCCGGGCACTACCAGGTAACGGTCACGGCGTCCGGGTTCAGCAAAGCGACGCTGCCCGCGTTCTCGCTGGAAGCGGTTCAGACCCCGACACTGAACGTCACCCTGCAGGTTGGAGCGGCCACGACAACGGTCAATGTCTCGGGCAGCGCGCCCATTCTGAACACGAGCGATCCGACCATCAGTTCCACATTTACCGCGAACACGATTTCAAATTTCCCGCTCAATGGCCTGGACTTTTCCGCGGTCACTCTCTACGAGCCGGGTGTGGTCGATACGGCCGGCACGTCAGGCCCGACGCAAATTGAGCGCAGCACCTACTTCGTCGATACACCGAACATGAACGGCAATCGCGCCCAGGCGAATAACTACACGCTGGATGGCATTGACATCAATGAAACGTTCAATAACCTGATTTCCTATAGCCCAGCTCCAGACGCGTTGCAGGAAATGAAAGTGCTGACCGCGAATGCACCCGCCGCATTCGGTAATGTGAATGGCGGCGGTGTCGTCAGCATTCTGAAAAGTGGCACCAACAGCTTTCATGGTTCAGCCTATGGCTACGTACAGGACTACCGGCTGGATGCGAATTCGTGGACCAATAACCAGGCGGTACCGCAGCTGCCCATCAATCCCTTCTCGCAGGCTCAGTTTGGCGGCAGCTTCGGCGGACCCATCAAACGCGATAAGCTGTTCTTTTTTGTCGACTATCTCGGATCGCGCTATCACAAAGGGGGCACTGGGTCCGCCAGCGTATTGACTTCGGCGATGCGCGGCGGAGACTTCTCTGTGCTACTGGGTGGTTCCAACCCGATTCAGCTCTACGACCCGGAGAATGGCTTTGCGCCCTATGCCGGCAACAAGGGAGTTCCGATCAACAATCCCGTCGCGAAATTCCTGTTTGCCAATCCGAACTTTTATCCGCTACCCAATGCGGCGCCGACAGATGGAATCGTCAACAACAACTACCAGGGGCCAACGCGCAACT
>JBAVUB010000483.1:0-2922 GCA_049696575.1 Acidobacteriaceae bacterium
AAGCTCGAATGACCAGCTGCATCACGCCCAGGTAGTAGAGCACCGCAAAAAACGCCGAGATGAAAATGATCGTCGGCAGCACCTGAAACGCGAAGAAACTTGTCTTATACGCCAGACCGATCTGCGAGCTGTGCGCGCCCAAATCCCCAAACACGAACGTCGACCCCGCGAATGCATACGCCAACAGCTTGTTCACCGCATCGCCCGCCGCGTGCATGATCCTCTGGCCCACCGTCCACTTCACCACGCAGAAAGCGAAGAGGATCTGCAGCCCGAGGCCCCACACCACGGTGCGCCACCGGATCGCCCTGCGATTGGTTGAGAAAATCCACGCCAGCGTCAGCATGGTCAGCAGTCCCAGCACCCCCGTGAATCGAGCCAAATCGTTCTCCTCAGGTTTTCTTTGAATCCTACCCTGTTTTCCCAAATCCCCAAGCCGGAAAACAAGCGGGTGCCCCACGTCCCTGCAGTTGGGGACGTGGGAGTCGCGCAAAGCGCGCCATCTTTGGCTGAACGCTATCCGCTGTCCGCTATCCGCTCGCTTTACCTAACAAGCGGGTGCCCCACGTCCCTACAGTTGGGGGCGTGGGAGTCGCGCAAAGCGCGCCGTCTTTGGCTGAACGCTATCCGCTGTCCGCTATCCGCTCGCCTTACGTCCTACGGGCGCCTTCAAAAACTTGCCCTTGTTCTCCGCAGAAATAATCTCCCGCACCAGCGGCGGCGCGGCAATCGGCGCATCGCCGATCGTCAGCCCTTCAGCCAGCAACTGCTCCGGCTCCGCAAACCGCGCCTCGTCCTCGGCAAACATCGTCACCAGCGGCTGCCCCGCATCCACCTTCGCCCCCAGCTTCACATGCATCTCGATCCCGGCGTGGGCCTCTACCGGCTCGCCCGCGCGTTCCCGCCCCGCGCCCAGCCGCTGCACCGCCCATCCGATCTTCGTGCAGTCCGCCGAAGAAAAATATCCGCCCCGCGTCGCCCGCAATTCCCGCCGAAACTTCGGCGTGTGAAACGCCGCCCCCGCGTCGAGCGCCTGCACATCGCCGCCCTGCGCCGCCACCATCGCGCGAAAAATCCCCAGCGCCGATCCGTCCTTCAGCTTCTCCTCCGCGATTCTCTGTCCCGCTTCCGCGCTCCTCGCCGCTCCCCCCAGATAAATCATCCATCCGGCAAGAATCAGCGAAACCTCCCGCAGGTCCTCGCTCAGCCCAGGGCGCTCGCCGCGCAGCAACTCCATCGCCTCCTGAATCTCCACCCAGTTCCCCGCCATGCGTCCCAGCGGCTGGCTCATATCCGTCAGCACCGCCACCGTCCGCGTGCCAGCGCGCTCGCCCGTCTCCACCATCAGCGCCGCCAGGTACTGCGCGTCCTCTTCCCTCCGCAGAAACGCCCCCGACCCCGTCTTCACATCGATAACCAGCCCGTCCAGTCCCGCCGCCAGCTTCTTGCTCATGATCGAGGCGCAAATCAGGTAAGGACTCTCCACCGTCGCCGTCCGATCCCGCAGGCTGTACAGCTTCCGATCCGCCGGAACCAGGTTCTTCGTCTGCCCCACAATCGACGTGCCGCACTGCTCCAGCACCTTCCGCATTTCCTCGGGTGAAAGCTGTGTCCGGTATCCAGGAATCGATTCCAGCTTATCCAGCGTGCCGCCCGTATGCCCCAGCGCCCGCCCACTGATCATCGGATCGGCCAGTCCCGCCGCCGCCGCAATCGGCGCCACCAGAAACGACGTCTTGTCCCCCACCCCGCCCGTCGAATGCTTATCGACCGTCTTCCGCCCGAGGTCCGTGTGCTCGAGCACCTCGCCCGAATACCGCATCGCCGTCGTCAGCGTGTCCAGCTCCCCCAGCGTCAGCCCGCGCAAAAACACTGCCATCAGCCACGCCGACAGCTGCTCCTCAGGAATCGTCTCCCGCGCCGCGCCTTCCACCAGGAAGCGAATCTCGTCCCCGTGCAGTTCCTCGCCGTCCCGCTTCTTCCGGATCAGGTCGACAGCGTGCAGCGGCCCGCTCATCGCCGCCCGTCCCGCGGCTCCAGCGTGAATCCGTACGGAAACAATTCCGCGAACGCCTTCGTCTCCGGCCCGTTCTCGCCTGGAAAACACACCACCGCGTCCGCCGTCACAAATTCGCTCATCACCTGCCGGCACGCGCCGCACGGCGGGCTCGCCGCCCCGTTGCGATTCGCCACCGCGATCACCCGAATCTTCTTCCCCGCTCCCCGTTCGCTGATGGCTCGAAACAGGGCATTCCGCTCCGCGCAGCTCGTCAGCCCGTAGGAGACGTTCTCGACATTGCAACCCGTAAATACCGCGCCATCTTCAAAAAGCAGCGCCGCCCCAACGTAAAACTTTGAATAAGGGGCGTAGGCATGGGCCGCCGCTTCCAGCGCCGCGCGCCGCAGCTGGTCGAGCACCGTGGAATCGATCCCTGCCATGCGTCTCTGAGGCTAACGTCTTCAGCCGCTTCGGGCAACCGAACCCTCAAGTTCCATCCCCTTTCTCCGATAACCACTTCGTGGACGACCTCACTCGCGAATTCATTCTCGAAAGCCGGGAGGGCCTGGACCGCATGGAGCGGTGCCTCACCGACCTTGAAACACGCCCCGGCGACATGGAGCTGCTGGCCGAAATTTTCCGCTCCGTGCACACCATCAAGGGCACCACCGGCTTCCTCGGCTTCAGCCGTCTCGAAGCACTCTCGCATGCCGGAGAAAACCTCCTCGGCCTGCTGCGCGACGGCAAGCTCGCCGCCAATCCCGGCATCGTCAGCGGCCTGCTCGCGCTCATGGATGTTCTCCGTGGCGTCCTCCAGTCCATCGAGACCACCGCCGCAGAAGGCGAAAGCCCGCAGTCGGACAGCGCCCTGATCGCGCGCCTCGAAGAATTGCAGCGCGGCGATGCTTCGGTCGCCGTTGCCG
>JBAVUB010000484.1:0-14912 GCA_049696575.1 Acidobacteriaceae bacterium
GCGGCCAGCTCCGGTTTCCACGCCGTCCACAACCCGGTGCGGATCATGTTCAGCCCCGCGGCGCGAATTTGGGCCATGTCGTGGTCCCAGACATACGCGTTCGGCAGCATCAAATACATCCGCGACACGTCGCTGGACATATACGTGGTGCCCACCACCGGCAGCGGCTTGCCGTCGAGCTGGAAATAATCACTGCCCACGGTGAGCTTCGGCCCCGAGAGCAAATAATCCCAGTCGCGCATCCAGTAGCCGGATCGGTAAATCCGCAGAGGCTTCCCATCCCGGATCAGCGTCGCCTCCACTGTATGAAAACCGCGTCCTCCCTCGGCGCTCGCCGGGAGCGTCAGCCGATGCGCACCCGGAAACGCCGCGGTCTGGTCATACAACGCCGCGCCGTCTTCCGACGTCACGCGAACGCGCAGCTGATCGCCCTCTGGCTGCTCCGCCATCGGATCGGAAGGCTTGAAGCGAAACTCCAGCGCCTCGCCCGGCAAAAACAGCGGCAGCCGCGGCCGAAATGCGAAGCGGTCATTCTTTTGCACCGCAATTTCACCCAGCATCGCGAGCAACTTTGTGTTGCTGAAGAAATCCGCATCCGGCTCGCATGCGACCAGAATCCAGCGACCGCCCACAAAACGATTCGCATTGTGGTCCAGTTCGATTACCGGCGCCGCCAGCTTGTGTCCCTCGCGTTCGCCCCAGGCCAGCGTGGTCAGGTCCATGTCTTCGTAGCCGGTGTGACCACCGGTTGTGTCGCCGTCAACCACCGACAAGCGCACCACCGGGCTGAACGCCCGTTTCCATCCGAACGCGGGAAGTTGAGGAAATAGATCCGGGTTCGCCGCGAAGGCCAGCTTGTCGGACCCCGGCGTTTCCTGGTAGTCGTGGATGAACAACTCCAGCGACTGCGCCACGCTCGCGGTACGCACATGCCATCCGCTCGCATCCTCAAACGCGGCGCGCGTAAACGGCTTGCCGCCCAGCACGATCAGGTTTCCGCCGCGATCCAAATAACGCAGGATCGAATCCCACTCCGCTTCCGGCCATGCCGAGCCGTAGGGCAACACGAGCAGGCCTGTTTCCGGCTTCGACAGCACGTCGCCCAAACCCGCCACGTCCACAAACGATGCGTCTGCGAACGCCGCCCTCAGGCTAGCTTCATCCGGCGCGGGAGAATCCACCGCCGGAAAGCCAGCCTGCCAAAGGACGACAGTCTCTGCGAAGGAAGAGGTGGACCAAAAACCGAGAAGAAGGAGCAGAAAAATACGAAACCAGCGGCGCATTTCCATGGATTCGAACCGATGGGTGATAACGATACCACGCGCTTCAGTTCCGAAATGCGCAAGGTGACGAAGGGGAATTACTGTGGCCTGGGGCTCGACTGGGCCGGTGGGGGTGTCTGCGCAGGGGGCGCGCTCGCCGCGCCGGATTGCTGGGCCTGCTTATCCAGCTTTTCCTGATGCTTCTTCATGAAATGCTGAATTATGTCGGGCCAAAACTCGGCGATCTCGGCGCCGACAGCGCCCTCGTAAGTAACGCTGGCCCCGCGCCCCAGGGTCAGTTCCACGCCGCGATCGTTGGCTGGGTAATAGAGATTCGAGATGGTGCCGCCGATGAAGTTGCCGGCTACGTTGGCGTAGTTCGGCCCCCAGGTTCCCTTATCGCGTTTGCACCAGACTGTCGTGAGCGCCGAATAGCCGGCGCGCTTGAAGAAGTTGCCGTGGCCCATGCGGTAATAGCGCGGATCCTCATGCCACCACGAGGTCAGAATCGCATTGCCCCAGAGGTTTCCGTCGAAGGTGTCCGCGTACGCGGCGCCCCAGTATTTCGCAAAACCCTCAACACCTTCCCCATAGGAGGGATACTCTTTCCCCAGCAGGCTGATTTCCCCATCGATCGCGGTGATCGCGAACACGTACCAGTCGGTCGAGCTCTTGAAAAACAGCTGATATTTCTGCTTCGATGTCATGGGAGCTGCGTTGGCATTCGACTGAACGTTGAACATCGGCACCACGCCCAGCAGCCGCTGTTTCTCTTCGGCTTCCAGCTCCCGCTTTGCGCGCTCCTGCTGCTGCTCTTTGGTTTCCGGCGTATTTTGTGCCGGCTGCGCAGAACTCGACGAGCCGGCCGGAGGCGGCGTCTGGTTCTGCTGCAGCGTCTGGCTTGGCACGGGTGTCGTCGCCGGAGCTGGGGTCGGCGGAGTCGAGCTTTGCTGCGCCGTGGCCAGTGGTGCATCGGGCAACCCGTTGGTAGTTACAGACTGCGCATGCGCGCCGAACGAAATCAATGAAGCCGAGGCTGCCAGAAGAAGAAGCCGCAGTGTGCAGTCACCAAAAAAACGCTTGCTTGAAATCAAAATGTGGCTCCGACTGAGGGGCGCAATGACTGCTGCGGAGATTGCGGGTGTTCACAAAGGAGTTGGACTGTCGAACCTTAGAGACGCAACCAGGCATCCGGAAGTTGTGGTTCGCAGGTGAATCCGTCAACCCGGTGTAACCCAAGCTCCGCTGATCATAACGAGCCTTCCCGCTGCGAGCAAGACAAATAGCGTTCAACTCACTGGTTTAGCTGCACCTTATGCCATACTGATCTGGATTGCTCCCATCCACAATGCAGCCTTCACCCAACCATGACTTCATGCGCAAAGCCATTGCTCTGGCGACTGAAAACGTCCGCAGCGGCCTGGGCGGTCCCTTCGGCGCAGTTGTCACGAAGGACGGCGCCGTGGTCAGCGAAGGCATGAACTGCGTTGTCCGCGACAACGATCCCACCGCCCACGCCGAGGTCTGCGCCATCCGCGCTGCCTGTCGGGCGCTCGGCGTCTTCAGTTTAGAAGGATGCGAAATCTACGCCAGCTGCGAGCCCTGCCCCATGTGTCTCGCTGCGATCTACTGGGCCCGCATCGATCGCATCTGGTTCGGCAATACCAGCGCCGACGCTGCCCGCGTCGCCTTTGACGATGCCTTTCTCCATCGAGAGCTGGCTCTGCCGGCGCACCAACGCGTCATCCCTTCGTCCATGCTGCTGCGTGAGCTAGCCTGGGAGTCTTTCCAGCTTTGGCTCGACTCCCCCAACAAGACGCCGTATTAGGGGTGCGCGTCGTTCCTGCACCCTGCACGCTGTACCCTGCATCTACCGCCTATGGAATACAGACTGCTTGGACGTTCAGGACTCAAGGTTTCGTCGCTTAGTTTCGGAGCGGCAACCTTTGGCGGCGGCAATGACTTCTTCGCCGCGTGGGGCAACACCGGCGTGGACGAAGCGCGGCGCATGGTCGACCTCTGCCTCGATGCGGGCGTGAACCTCTTCGACGTAGCGAACGGCTACTCGGATGGCCTGGCTGAGGAGATTCTCGGCAAGGCTCTTCAGGGAAAACGCGACAAGGTTCTCATTTCAACCAAAGCATTTTTCCCGATGGACGATGGCCCCAACGACCTGGGATCGTCGCGCCTGCATCTTCTCGAACAGTGCGACGCGAGCCTCAAGAGGCTGGGCACCGACCACATCGACGTCTACCACATGCACGGCTTCGACCGCCTCACGCCCGTCGAAGAGACCCTCGACACGCTGAACACCCTCGTCCACGCGGGCAAAGTTCGCTACATCGCCTGCTCCAATTTTTCCGGCTGGCATCTCATGAAGTCCCTCGCCGTCTCGGCGCGTCACGGCTGGACGCGCTACATCGCGCACCAGGTCTATTACTCGCTCATCGGCCGCGAATACGAGTGGGAACTGATGCCCCTCGGCCTCGATCAGGGCGTTGGCGCGCTCATCTGGAGTCCGCTCGGCTGGGGACGGCTCACCGGCAAGATTCGCCGCGGCCAGCCTTTGCCCAAGGTCAGCCGCCTGCATAAGACGGCCGACGATGGACCTCCTGTCGCCGATGAATTCGTCTATCGCGTCGTTGACGCCATCGACGCAATCGCAAAAGAAACCGGCAAGTCCGTTCCGCAGATTGCGCTCAACTGGCTGCTCCAGCGCCCTACCGTGTCGAGCGTCATCATCGGCGCGCGGACAGAAGAGCAACTCCGCCAGAACCTCGAAGCCGCAGACTGGAACCTGACTCCGGACCAGGTCGCGACGCTCGACAAAGCCAGCGACGTCACGCCGATCTACCCGTACTGGCACCAGCGCATCGTGGGCCAGCGCAATCCTGACGCGATGCGCTTCGTACAAGAAGAGTGACCCCGCCCGCCTGAACCGCTAGTCCCCAAACGGATTCTCGAGCGACGGGCTCGCCGGGGTCAGCAGGTCCGCGCCATTCTCGGTGATGTGCATGTCGTCTTCGAGACGGATGCCAAATTCGCCCGGGATGTAAATCCCTGGCTCGTCGCTGAAGGTCATGCCGGCCTGCATGCGGGGATGGAGGTCCCAGCCAAACATATTGTTCGTTACTAAGTACGGCCACTCGTGCCCATCCATGCCGATGCCATGGCCAACGCGGTGCGAAAAGTATTTGAACCCTGGCCCATAACCCGCATCGACGATCACCTTGCGCGCCGCGGCATCGACAGCGGCCAGCTCCACGCCGGGCCGAGCTGCTTTGAGCGCTGCCTGTTGCGCCTGGTGCACCACGGTGAAGACGTCTTTCATCTTCTGCGTCGGCTTGCCGAGCACAAAAGTGCGCGTGATGTCCGACTGATACCCCTCTACCAGACATCCGTCGTCGACCATCAGCACCGTCCCTTCCCGAATGGTCTGCGGCTGGCGCGATCCGTGCGGCGATGCGGTGAATGCGCCGATGTTCAGGCTCGCTTCTCCCGGCAGACCCACCTGATGGTAGGCCGCGGCAATCAGACCCTGCACATCTTTGGTCGTCATGCCTTCGCGCAGCGATTCGTAAACGGCCTTGTACACCGCCAGGGTCGCCGCACATGCCGTGCGCATGCACTCGATCTCGTGCGCGTCCTTGATCATCCGGCAGCCGGCGGTCACCGGTGTCGCGATCACGAACGTGAGTTGCGGTCCCGCGTTTGCCAGGCTGCTCGAGAAGACATACTTCATGTTCTCGTCGAGCCCCACACGCCCCGTTGCAATCCTGCGGTCCCGCAGCCCGCGCACCAGCAGCGCAAAAGGGCTCTCGTCTTCCTGCCACGTCAGGACGTCCGCATCCGATCCAAACGGCCCAGCGCTCAGCAGCTCATGGGCGCGGGCATTTTCAAACGCGGGGCAGACCAGGAACGGCTTCGCCTTCGCCGGGATCGTCAGGGCCCACAACCGTTCTCCGCCGTTCAGGCTGATGTTCGCGAAGTACGTTGAGCTGGTGGAATTGTTCGCGAGCACAATGGCGTCGATATGGTTCTCCGCCATCAGCACCTTCGCGCGTTCGATGCGCGCCAGCCGCTCTTCATTTGTGAACGGCGGCACGCGCCCGGCAAACGAGGGCAGAGCAGCGATCGCTGCGGGCAGGGAAGCAACGTCCTCGGCGGGCTCGCCAAAGGCCGGAAGGGCAGCGGCCGCAACCGCTACCGATGATGCTCGAAAAAAGGAACGCCTCGAAAGCATGTCTTCTCCTGAACGCAGTCTGAAGAGTTGGGGAAAGAGTCAGGAAGAGAGTAACCGATCCCGGACCTCGACCGTCCTTCCTGCGCGATCGAGCCCTGTACCCTGTCCGCCGCGCCCTGCTATACTCAACCGTTGCGGGCAGATGCGGAAATGCCTCTTTTTCCGGCCTTTTTGCCCCAGAATTCCGACGAAAGCACGTCTCAGAGGTTCCCATGTCCGGCCATTCGAAATGGGCGACAATCAAGCACAAAAAGGGTGCGCTCGACGCCAAACGCGGCAAGGCTTTCACGCGCCTCATCAAGGAAATTACCATCGCTGCGCGTTCCGGAGGCGGCGATCCCGACTCCAATCCGCGCCTGCGCGGAGCCGTCGCCGCGGCCAAAGCCGAGAACATGCCGGCTGACAATATCAAGCGCGCCATCCAGCGAGGAACCGGTGAGCTGCCCGGCACCACCTACGAGGAAATTTCCTTCGAAGGCTACGGTCCAGGCGGCGTGGCTCTGATTGTCGAAGCCACCACCGACAACCGCAACCGCGCGGTCAGCGAGATCCGCCACACCTTCGCCAAACATGGCGGGAATCTCGGCGAGCCGAACTCCGTCCGCTTCATGTTCTCGAAGAAGGGCATCATCGCCATTCCCAAAGCCGCTGCTGATGAAGAGAAGCTTATGAACATTGTGATCGAGGCGGGCGGCGAAGACCTCAGTGACGAGGGCGACACCTGGGAAATCGTCACCGAGCCGCATGCATTTGAAACTGTGGCTCAGGCGGTCCGCGACGCGAAGATCGAAACCGTGATGTCCGAGATCACCATGATCGCCTCCACCTACACCAAACTCGAAGGTCCGACAGCCGCGCAGCTGGTGCGCCTGCTCGAAGCTCTCGAAGAGCACGACGACGTCAACAACGTCTATTCCAATTTCGACATGGACGCGAAGCAACTGGAAGAAGTCACCAGCTAGCCGCGGCTGCATCCTCCACCGAGGGGCCGCCGGACTCGGCGGCCTTTCCTTTGATCGGGAGTCGTACGCGCCGGATGAAAAAACGCAGCCTTGCTCTTTTCGCTGGGGCCCTTTGGCTTGCCGCTGGTGTTTCCGCGGTTGCGCAATCCACGTCCTCGGCTGGGGACAATTCTGCGCGTCGCGCAACCGTCGCCGATCCACCGGTGGTCGACACCAACCCTGCCTCTGCCTCGATGACCAGGCTGCCCTGGGAGTGGGGTCCGTTCTTTCAGGGTGGCAACGGAATCGGATATCGCTCCGACTTCCACTTCACGGCCGCTGGTGTGCGCCTGGGCAAGGTGCTGACCAGCCAACATCTGGGCAGCGTTTTTCGCGGTCAGTTCGAAATCGCCGGCGAGATCATTCCGTATTGGCAGGCTTTCACGCCCCCGCAGGGCCTGCAGCCCGTGACGGTCAATATTCCTGCTGAGGGCGTGAATTACACCTATTACATACCGATGGGGGGTGGAACCTTTACCGGAGCGAGCATCACACCGGTGATTTTTCGGTGGGATTTCAAGCCCCGTCGCCGTTTCGTTCCCTGGCTCCAGGCCGCCGGTGGCGTGATCTACACCACCCATAAGTTTCCGCCGGATGTGCTGGTGCCGCACGGCGATCCGGGCGGGACCAGCGTGTGGAACTTCTGCCCGCAGGGCGGCATCGGCCTCCATTATTTTGTCCGTCCGGGGAGAGCCATCACCTTCTCCGGCAGTGGCGTCCACATATCCAGCGCGTCGCTGGGCGACCGAAACCCCGGAGTGAACGCCAGCATCATGTTCCAGATCGGGTATACGTTCTTCAGCAGAAGGTAAAAGAGGAGTGAAGCAGCCGCTCCACCAGGTTCGGTTCCGTTCGACAGTGCCGGTCAGGTCGTAAACCATGCCAGATTCCCTCATCGAATGCGTGCCCAACTTCTCCGAAGGCCGAAAGCCCGAGGTGATCGAGGCGATCATCTCCGCCATGCAGGTCGAGGGGGCGTACTTGCTGGATTGGTCGCTGGACTCCGATCACAACCGCTCCGTCGTCACCATCGCCGGTCCTCCCGCAGCCGTTGTCGAAGCCGCTGTGCGCGGGGCAGGCCGCGCTGCCCAGCTCATTGACCTCACCACGCAGGCGGGCGTGCATCCCCGCATCGGCGCGGCCGACGTCATCCCCTTTGTGCCCATCCGCAACATCTCCCTCGAGCAATGCGCGCTGCTGGCTCGCCAGGCCGGCATGGAAATCTGGAAGCGCTATCAGGTTCCCGTCTATTTCTACGAAGCCGCCGCCGCCCGCCCTGATCGCGCCCTCCTCGAAGAGGTTCGCCGAGGCCAGTTCGAAGGGCTGCGTGACGCGGTTTTGCGCGATTCCGCGCGTCGGCCCGATGTCGGCGGTCCGTCGCTGCATCCCACCGCCGGAGCTTCCGCAGTGGGCGCGCGCCGCTTTCTGATCGCCCTCAACCTCTACCTCAATACCGCGGAAGTTGCCGTCGCGCGCGCCATCGCCAAAGACATCCGCCAGTCGGGAGGAGGTCTGGCCGGCGTCAAGGCCCTGGGCGTCACCGCTCACGGCCAGGCCCAGGTCTCCATGAACATTACCGACTTCACCCGGACTCCGGTGGGTGAAGTCTATGCTGCTGTGAAGGAAAAGGCCCGCCGGCACGGAGCCGCTCCGGTCCGGGCCGAGCTGATTGGGCTCATCCCCGAGGCCGCCCTTGAGCGAAACAGCGAGTGGCTGCGTCTGCTGGGTGACGTCGGTCCGGGCGGGTTCGACCTCGACCACAAGGTTCTCGAGCGGCGGCTGGACCACCCGCTGCCCTGGCCCGTTGGCTAATAGTTAGCCGATAGTTGTAGTTCGAGCCTCGCAGCGACCGGCGTAAAATTGAGAAACGACCGCGAGTCGTTTTGCCGCCGACCCGGGTCAAAGACTTCAGCGGACTATCAAATTCTTCAAGCTCAGCCGGTGGTTCGGCGGAGGGAACAGGTTCACCAGTGAAATTGTGTAAGCATTCGTACTACGGTTTGGCTTTTGTGGCACTTCTTTGCGCGTCCGTCGCGCTTCCAGCGCGGGCGGCGCAGATTGACACCGACGCGCGGTCGGCCATTCCCCACGATGTCCAGCAACTCATCGTCGTGGACTACCGCATCATGGAGAATTCCTCGGCAGCCCTGGATCTGAAGGCGCGCGTGCTTCCTCCGGAGCTGAAGCAGCTGGAAACAGCGCTCAAGACCTCCGGCCTCAATGAGAATCAGGACGTCGAGCAGCTGGCCTTCGCGGCCTATCGCGTCGGCACCGGTGACAACGTGAAGATCGTGGGCATCGCCCAGGGCCAGTTCCAGGTCAACGACATTATTGCGAACTTCCAGAAGAGAAAGATCAAGCCCTCAGCGATCCGGAACAATCGCCTTTATCCGATGGGCGCCAGCGGCATGCTGGTCACCTTCCTGAATCCGACGACGATGCTGTTCGGCTCGAGCGACGCCATCAAGCCCGCCCTCGACTGCCGTGACGGCCTCGCGCCCAGCTTCCTCACCAATCAGGACATGCTCACCGCCATGGCCCAGGTGGACTCCGAGCCGATCTGGAGCATTCTCGACCAGAAGGGCACCGAGTACATGATGCGTTCCCTGCTCGGTCAGGCCGCGCAGCTCGCCGACTACGAGCAGGTGAAAAAACGGCTGCTGAATTCCAGCTACACCATGAACTTCACGAATGGCGTCAAGTTCAACCTGTATGTGGCTACATCAGATACGTTTACCGCGGCGACCATGTCGTCGCTGCTGAACGCCGCCGCGATGTACGAGAAAGTCAGTGGCAACGCCATCGAGAAGCAGGCCATCGACAGCACCACCATCGACTCGAGTGCCGGAATGCTGAGCGTGAAGTTCGTCGCTTCCAACGGCCAGTTCTCCAGCCTCCTGCAGTCGCCCTTGTTCCAGAACGTCGTGCGCTAAGGGCAGGGAATCGGCAACCAGAGCAAGGAGCAGCTCCGGCTGCTCCTTTTCGTTTCCGGCGCGACGCTACTTCTTCTTCGGCCCCACACCCGCCAGCGGCGACGGATGCTTCGGCTGGTACAGGTACATCTCCTCGCCGTCCGGCAGACGAAACGCCGTCAGCAATCCCCACCTCTCTTCTTTCACCGTCTGCGTGAATGCCACGCCCTTCCCCTTCAGTTCCTTCACCGTCGCATCGAGGTTGTCGCACATCAGATACAGCTGATGCCGTCCCGGGCCGTCGTGCGGGTGCAAAGCCAGCTCCGCGGGTGGAAGCGCGAAGATCAGCCATCCGTGGCCCGCATCCACCGCCGGAAACTGCAGCACATCCCGGAAGAACGCGCGCAGCTGGTCCGGCTCGCGCGAGTAAAGAATCACATGGGCCGCCTGGATCATTGGTGAAACCCTCCTGAATGCATCATGATTCCTGGGGCCATCCTCATGACACGAAAGTTTTTCCCCCTGTTGACCGACCGGGCAACCCTGCTGTCTGGCCCGGTATAATGAAACCTGCAGAAAGAGTGAACATCTTTCCATTTTCGATCTGAAGGGAACTCCGCCCCCATGGCGACCACCAACGCCGGCGCCCCGTCTGCGCAAGGCGAAACAGCAACAGCGGCGCCTCCAAAGCCCGTCACAAACGACTTCAGCATCCAGATAGCCACCGTCAACGGCTCCGGCTCGCAGTCGGCCAACAGCGTCCTGCTGCGCAGCATCTTTGCGATGGGCGTCCCGGTCAGCGGCAAGAATCTCTTCCCCTCCAACATCGCCGGCCTGCCCACCTGGTTCACCATCCGCGCCAGCAAAGACGGCTACGTTGCGCGCCGCAAAGAGATTGACATCCTCATCGCGATGAACGCCGAGACGGCGCGCGAAGATATGCTTTCGCTGCGGCCTGGTTCGGCGGCCATCTACGAAGAGACCGCTAATCTCAAGCAGTATCGCGACGACGTCACCTGCTATCCGGTTCCGTTCGACAAGCTGACTGCTGCCGTTTGCCCCGAGGCCAAGCTGCGCAAGCTGGTCAAGAACATGATCTACGTGGGGGTCGCGGCGCGGCTGCTTTCCATCGACATGAAGGCCGTGGAAGGCGCGCTGCGCATGCAATTCGCGAAGAAGCAGAAAGCTGCCGACCTGAACTGGGCCGCCGTGGAAGCCGGCTACAACTACGCGGCGCAGTCGCTCACCAAGCAGGATCCCTTCGTGCTCGAGCGCATGCGTGCCACCGAGGGCAAGATCATCATCGACGGCAACGCTGCCTGCGCGCTGGGCGCGATGTTTGCCGGCGTCACGGTGGTGACCTGGTATCCCATCACGCCGTCGTCGTCGGTGGTCGAGCAGCTCATCGATTACCTGAAAAAGTACCGTGTTGAGCAAGACGGCAAAGCCAGCTTTGCCGTGGTGCAGGCCGAAGACGAGCTGGCTGCGATCGGCATGGTGCTCGGCGCGGGCTGGGCTGGCGCGCGGGCTATGACCTCGACCTCTGGGCCTGGCATCTCACTGATGGCCGAGTTCACCGGACTCGGCTATTTTGCCGAACTGCCTGGCGTTATCTTCGACATTCAGCGTGTTGGCCCGTCGACGGGACTGCCGACGCGGACTGCTCAGGCCGACTTGCTCTCGATTGCGTTTCTTTCGCACGGCGATACGAAGCACGTGATGCTGCTGCCGGCCAATGTGAAGGAGTGCTTCGAGTTTGCCGGCGCGGCCTTCGACCTCGCTGAGCAGCTGCAAACCCCCATCTTCGTGCTCTCCGACCTCGATCTGGGCATGAACAACTGGATGTCCGATCCCTTCGAATATCCTGACAAGCCTCTTAATCGAGGCAAAATCCTCAGCGCCGAACAGATCGAGGAGATGAAGAAGAGCGGCGGCTGGGGTCGCTATCAGGACGTCGACGGCGACGCCATTCCTTATCGCACCCTGCCTGGCACCGACCATCCGCAGGCGGCTTACTTCACTCGTGGCAGCGGCCACAACGAAAAGGCGCTCTACTCCGAGCGTCCCGAGGACTACCAAAATCTGATGGAGCGGCTGGCGCGCAAGTTTGAAACCGCACGCACCCTGGTTCCTGCTCCCATCGTGGTCCAGACCGGCAAGTCGAAAGTCGGCATCATTGCGTTCGGCACTTCGGACTTCGCCGTCACCGAGAGCCGCGATCAACTGAAGAAGGAATACGGCGTCGAAGCGGATTATCTCCGGCTGCGTGCCTATCCTTTCAGCCGCGAGGTGCGCGACTTCGTCGCTTCCCACGAGCGCATTTACGTCGTCGAACAGAATCGTGATGCGCAGATGCTGAGCCTGCTCAAGCTCGATCTGCCTGCCGAGCAGACGCCGAAGCTGCGCAGCGTGCGGCATTTCAACGGGCTGCCCATCGACGCCCGTTCCGTCACCGACGAAATCGTATTACAGGAAGGCATTTGATTTATGGCAGCGACGGTTACAAATCCAACCCCCAAAGTCAACCGCATCGGCCTGCCGGTTGTCGAATACCGCGGCAGCAAGACCACCCTGTGCGCGGGTTGCGGCCACAACGCTATTTCCGAGCGCATCATCGACGCCATGTACGAAATGGGCGTGAAGCCGGAGCGGGTGATGAAGCTTTCCGGCATCGGCTGCTCCTCAAAAAGCCCGGCTTACTTCATGTCGCGCTCGCACAGCTTCAACAGCGTGCACGGGCGCATGCCTTCGGTGGCCACCGGGGCGCTGCTGGCCAACAAAACCATGATGGGCATCGGCGTTTCCGGCGATGGCGATTCGGCCTCGATCGGGATCGGCCAGTTCGTGCACCTCATGCGCCGGAATTTGCCGATGATTTACATCATCGAGGACAACGGCGTTTACGGCCTGACCAAGGGTCAGTTCTCGGCGACGGCTGACATCGGCTCGAAGCTCAAAACCGGCGTCGTCAACGATCTGCCGGCCATTGACACTTGCTCGCTGGCCATCCAGCTTGGCGCAACCTTCGTCGGCCGCTCCTTTTCCGGCGACAAGCGGCAGCTGCTCACCATGCTGAAGGCGGCGATTGCGCACAAGGGCACCGTGATGCTCGACGTCATCTCGCCGTGCGTTACGTTCAACGACCACGAAGGTTCGACGCGCAGTTACAAATACATGCAGGATCACGAGGAGCCGGTCAGCGAAGTCGGCTTCGTGCCGAGCTTTGAAGAAATTGACGTCGAGTACGACCCCGGGACCACGTACGACGTGACGATGCACGACGGCTCCAGCCTGCGGCTGCGCAAGCTGCACGAGGGTTACAACCCAACCGACCGTGCCATCGCTGTAAGAACGCTGATGGAGGCGCATGACAAGGGCGAAGTGCTCACGGGCGTCTTCTATATCGATACGCAGAAGCCGGCGTTTACCGATCTGCTGAACCTGGTCGACGATCCGCTGGCCACTCTGCCGCAGGAGCGGACGCGGCCCTCGAAGCAGGTCCTCGAAGACGTGATGGCTCGTTTGAAATAGGGCATCGAGTTCATTATCAAGACAAAAAGGTGCGCTTCGGAGCGCACCTTTTTTGCGTTCGCAGCTGCGGTGCGGCTCAGGCGGCCCGTTCAGCGGCTTTCCCTTTACTCACCATTTCGATCAGCGTTTCGCTGAATGCGGGAATGTCATCGGGCTTGCGGCTCGAGATGAACTGGCCGTCTGTGACCACTTCCTTGTCTACCCAGTTGGCGCCGGCATTTTTCAGATCCGTTTTCACCGAAGGCCACGAGGTGAACGTCTTCCCTCTCACGACGCCAGCTTCGACCAGGGTCCACGGACCGTGGCAGATGGCGGCGACCGGTCGTCCTGTCGCTACAAAATCCTTTATAAACTGCACTGCCTTTGGCTCCATGCGCAGATGGTCGGGATTCATCACCCCGCCTGGCAACAGCAGCGCGTCGTAGTCCTGGGGTTTGGCCTGGTCGAGGGTCTTGTCGACCTTGACCTTGTCGCCCCAATCTTTGGTCTTCCAGCCTTTGATTTCTCCGCTCTTCGGGGCAATCACTTCCGTTGTCGCTCCGGCTTTGTCGAGGGCCTTCCGCGGTTCGGTCAATTCGACCTGCTCGAAGCCATCGGTCGCCAGGATTGCAATTCTTTTGCCACGCAGGCTGTCCGCCATGTGCATTCCTCCGTCGGTTGTTTGGGAATCGTTCTTCCTGATAGGACGGCGTGGGGCGAGGCGGCGTTGCCACTTTGCAGAATTGTCACAATCTGCCGGCAGCAGCGGACTCTGAAGAGAAATCCTGACGGCGGGCCATTGGGTTTCGGAGTGCTGCCAGGGCGGAATCACATTCAGCGAGATGTTTCCGGCGATTTGCTTTTTCGTTGCTGGTGAGGTTCTCCTGACGCTGAGCGTCGTGGGCGGAAGGATCGGTGGTTGCCGTTACGAAAGTGCGGGTGGGTACCCCCCTTCCCCGCTCCGAGGGCTGAGTCGATGCACGCATTTGATTCCATTGGTTCGGGCTTTTTCGGGTGCGCGTTCGCTATCTCATTCTTCAATGGTTGTGGGCTTCTATTTTGTTTTGTTATTGATACGCGTGGGTTTTCGATGAGTCGCGTGTAAGTATTTGAATTCAAAATGCGATGGGTCGATCTATTTCATTGCAAGATACTTGCCAGCCAGAGGCGAGGAGGGCGAGCAAGAGGCGAGTTAAAGACGAGCCAACTGCGAGAGAAAAACGAGCGAACTGCGAGCCGACGCAGAAAAGCCTGCCGGGGAAAGGCAGGCTTTTTCTTTTTCCATCTAAGTTCAGAATAGCAGATTGGAAGAATAAAACTGCGGGAATTGGGGGAGTCGGCATTACTCATGCGCACGGCAGCGAAAGGAGTTAGGGTGCGCAGTTACGAACGTAAGGATTGACAGTTTTTGGAGGAAAGGTAACGTTACGCGATTTTCGCCCTTCGCGATGGGAACACGAGGATTTTCGACTCTGCGCGCCGCTGCGGGCGCAGGGCAGGAGGGGTTGGGCGGCAAGGAAGGCGCCTCGCGCCGGATATTTCACAGTTGTCCACTCCTTCCTGCGTTGGCGCTCGCAATGACCTGTTCGATGACCCAATCGACCCACATAGCCTGATCGCCGGGAGAGGCCAGAGCTGCAGACGGCCGGTTGTTCACAACGGCATCGACAAAATTCTCCACCAGCGGATAGTGAACATTGGCATGCGTGGGCAGGGTCTCGAGATGACCCGCCACACGCAGTTCCGGGCCGTTCAAAGGGTCCAGCCCGATCTCCCCTTCGGTTCCAACGATGCGGAACTGGTCGCGGGGGACGCGCGAATTCCAGCGGACATCGACAATGCCGTGGATGCCGCTGTCGAACTGTATGACAACCGTCGCCGAGTCCTCGACACCCATCGCGTGAACCGCGTTGGATGTGATGCCGGTGGCGCGGCGAGGACGGCCAAAGAGGAAATTCAGGGCGTCGATGCGGTGTGACGCGAT
>JBAVUB010000485.1:0-3724 GCA_049696575.1 Acidobacteriaceae bacterium
GGATGAGCATGAATCCGCCGCCGCCGAGATTGCCGGCGAAGGGGTAGACAACGGCGAGCGCGAAGCCGACGGCGACGGCGGCGTCGACGGCATTACCGCCGGCTTGCAGGATTCCGACGCCGGCATCGGTGGCGAGGTGATGCACGGTGACGACCATGGCGTGGGGGGCGCGCACGGGCTGGTCGTTCTGGAGCAGGAGCGCGGTCTGGCTGGCATTGCCGGGGGTGGCATCTTGTGCGGGCTTTGGAGTCTGCGCTGCGAGCGGGAGCGTGAGGAGGAGAGAAACCGCCAGAGCGCGGAGGGGGCGGATGTTTTTCAATTGGGGAGCCATGGCGATTGTCATTGTAGGCCGGGGCAGGGGAGGAAGGCGATGGACGGAACGGACGGGCGCAAATTTTTGGCGCGACAGGGGTGGGACCGATTCCGAAAACCGTCCAGCCTGGAGTTAGTAACCATAGAGTTACGGTCATTTGTCAGGTTGAAGAAGAGTGTGGCAGTCACCAGGCTGATGTTACCGAAAGGTTATTCGCCCGGTCGAAAGGTACTGGAAAGCAGAACCAGGATTCTATTGACTTCATCTTCCGGGTGCTCCAACATCTATAGTCCCGCTGAGCGTCTCCATTCATCGAAGCGTAATCGTTGTGGTGCAGCGATGAAGTGGCGTGGGACGCATGGAAAGCCGGGCTTTGCGCTGTCACGCTCCTTACCCCCCATCGAGCGGAGCAGGTATCAGGGAGCATGTGACATGAGTTTCGGATGGGTCTTACGTTCGCTCTTTTCTTTGCCGCCATTGGCTTTTCGTTCGAATGCATTTCCTGGAATAAGAAAGCCGGAACCTCGGCACCGGCTGGCCTTGTCCCTGGTGGGGATGCTTCTGGTGAGCGCCCTGGCGGTGTCGCCGCTTCACGCCCAGACAGCATATTTCGCCGGTGCGGTGAAGACGCTGGGCGGCGGCTTCAGCTCTCCCTATGGCGTGGCGGTGGACGGGAGCGGCAACCTCTACGTCGCCGATAGCGGCAATAGCGCAGTGAAGGAGATCCCTCCCGGCTGTTCTTCGTCCAGCTGCGTGATGACGCTCGGTGGCGGCTTCAGCGGGCCCTTTACCGTGGCGGTGGATGGGAGCGGCAACGTCTACGTGGCCGATACCGGCAACATCCAAGTCAAGGAAATTCCCTCCGGCTGTACTTCTTCGAGCTGCGTGACGACGCTGGGCGGTGGCTGGGATATACCCGTTGGCGTTGCGGTGGACGAAAAGGGCAACGTCTATGTCACCAATGACTCGAACAACAGTCCATTAAGGGAGATGCCTCCCGGCTGCACTTCCACGAATTACAACATCCATGCTTGCACAATAACACCGCTGGGCGGCGGTTTCGACGCACCCGATGGCGTGGTGGTGGACGGGAGCGGCAACGTCTACGTCGCCGATAGTGCCAACAACGCAGTGAAGGAGGTCCCTCCGGGCTGTTCTTCGTCCAGCTGCGTGATGAAGCTCGGCGGCGGCTTCAGCGAGCCTTTTAGCGTGGCGCTGGATGGGAGCGGCGACATCTACGTCGGCGACGCCTTTAACAACGCGGTGAAGGAGATGTCCCCCGGCTGCGTTTCCTCCGCCTGTGTCACGACCCTTGGCGGCGGCTTCGACAATCCCTACGGCGTGGCAGTGGATGGGGGCGGCAACGTCTATGTCGCCGATACCAGCCACAATGTGGTGAAGGAGATTATGCCGCACGGCGTGAACTTCGGCACGGTTGCGGTGAGAAGCACCAGCGCGCCATTGACGCTGTACTTCACTTTCATCTCCGGCGGCAGCGGCATCACCGCATCCGTCCTGACACAAGGCGCCAAAGGGCTGGACTTTGCCGATGCGGGTACCGGAACCTGTGATACCAACGGGACGGGCTATTCGTACAATTCTGGCGGCTCCTGCACCGTGAATGTCACGTTCGCGCCGAGATACGCTGGCGCGCGCTATGGAGCCGTGCAGCTGTCCGATGCCAGCGGAGTGATCGCGACGGCTTATATCTACGGCACCGGCCAGGCACCGCAGCTGGTTTTCCCGACTAACACAACGACTACCCAGTTGGGCGGCGGTTTCGACGATCCCTATGGCATAGCAGTGGACGCTGCTGGCAACGTCTATGTCGCCGATTACGGCAATGGGGCGGTAAAGGAGGTACCCCCCGGCTGTTCGTCGCCCAGCTGCGTGACGGCGCTGGGCGGAGGCTTCGACCTTCCCGCCAGCGTGGCAGTGGATGGTGCCGGCAACGTCTATGTCGTCGATTACGGCGATAACGCGGTGAAAGAGATGCCCCCGGGCTGCTCGTCGTCCAGCTGCGTGACGAACCTGGACGGAGGCTTCAGCTCTCCCGAGAGTGTGGCCGTGGATGGGAGCGGCAATGTCTATGTCGCCGATTGGGGCGATGGTGTTATGAAAGAGATGCCCCGCGGCTGCTCGTCGCCCAGCTGCGCGACGGCGCTGGGCGGAGGTTTTGGCTCTCCCTTAGGTGTGGCTGTGGACGGGAGCGGCAACGTCTATGTCGCCAGTTACCCTGCTGACACGGTGAAAGAGATGCCCCCCGGCTGTAATTCCTCCGCTTGCGTGACGACGCTGGGGGGCGGCTTCAACCAGCCTTCCGGCCTGGCAGTGGACGGCTATGGAAACGTCTACGTAGCCGATAGCAATAACAACAAAGTGAAGGAGATTCCCCTCGGCTGCTCTTCCTCCAGTTGCGTGACGACACTGGGCGGCGAGGTCGGTTTCCCCACAGACGTGAAGTTAGACGCGAGCGGGAACATCTATGTCGTGGATCACGAGGATTTCGCGAAGGAGTTGAGCCTTGCGACTCCGCCCATCCTCACTTTTGAGGCTGCAAATGTGGGTGCTCAGAGCAGCGACAGCCCGCAGACTATCACATTGCAGAACATTGGCAATGCAGGGCTCACCTTCCCGGCTCCAGGGTCGGGCGAGAATCCCGGCGTTTCCGCCGGCTTTGCTCTGGATGCCTCAACCACCTGTCCCGAGGTTCAGAGTTCGGGTTCTGCCGCCGCGCTCGCCGCCGGAGCCAGTTGCAACCTGGCCGTCGATTTTTCCCCCCCTGCCACCGGACCGATCACCGGTTCGGCGACCCTGACGGACGACAACCTCTACGTTACCAATGCCACGCAAAGCATAGCTCTGAGCGGAACGGGAGCGACCGGGCTGATCGCGCCGACCGTTGCTGTCACTCCGTCTTCCTCGAGCGTCAGCACAGCACAGGCGCCGCTGCAGGTTACGGTGAGCGTGAGCGGCGGATTCGGGATGCCAACCCCAACCGGCTCCGTCACCCTCAGAAGCGGCAGCTACAGGTCTTCGTCTGCCACCTTGTCTGCAGGTTCGACATTCTTTCTCGTACCGGGCTCGCTCCTGAGCGTCGGCAACGATACTTTGACCGCGACCTATACGCCGGACTCCGGCAGCTCCTCGACCTATAGCGGCGCGACAGGAACCGCTGCCGTGACTGTGACCCAGCCTATCGGATCCTGCACGACTGCGAATCCAAATCCGAATCCCAATCCGGCGTCGTTTGCCGCCGTTCAGGACTTCAACGGCGACTGCAAGAGCGACATTCTGTGGCGGAACACCAGCAGCCAGCAGGTCTACGAGTGGTTCATGAACGGGACCACGTCCTCCGGCGGCGGCGCTTCCGGCAGCCCCACCTCGGACTGGGTGATTCAGGGCAGTGGC
>JBAVUB010000486.1:0-5099 GCA_049696575.1 Acidobacteriaceae bacterium
CCGCCAGCCCCCCGGCCGCCAGCCCGTCCGCGCCAGCGCGGATGGTGGCCGGTTCTTGTCGCTCTTGGCCGCTATCTTGCCCAAACTGAAGTACATACCTACGCCTTCAGCGTCGCCGCCAACACCATTCTCTCCATCTTCCCCTTCATCGTGATGATGTTCACCGTCGCCCAGCAAATCTTCCATTCCCCGGCCATGGTCCGCGAGATTGGCGGCATCCTCCGCGACGTCCTGCCCTCCAACCAGGACTTCGTCGTCCGCAACATGAGCCTCCTCGCTCATCCCCGCGGCAGCGTCCAGGTGGCCTCCGTCATCATGCTGCTCATCTCCTCGACCGGCGTATTTCTACCCCTCGAAGTCGCCCTGAACCGCGTCTGGGGCGTCACCAAAAACCGCTCCTACGTCATGAACCAGCTCGTCTCCCTGGGAGTGGCGTTCCTCATCGGCGTCCTGGCCATGGTGGCCGTCGGCGCGGCCATGGCCCAGACCAGCATCCTCTCCTTCCTCTTCTTCGGACACACCGCCAACGCCGTCTACCGCTTCGTCCACGAGATCTTCCTCGAGATTGCCGTCGCCTTTTTGAGCGTAAGCATGTTCTTCGTCGTCTACTGGATCCTCCCCCACCGCCGCCTGCCCATCAAAGCGGTCCTGCCGGTCGCGGTCATCACCGGCCTGCTGTGGGATGTGGGCCGGCTCCTCTACATCCTTATCCTGCCCCACATGGATCTGAATTCCGTCTACGGTCCCTTCCAGGTTTCCGTCAGCCTGATGATCTGGGCCTTCCTCACCGGCCTGCTCCTGCTCGCCGGAGCCCAGTATTCCGCCACCCGGCAAGCCCTGCGCCTCGCTCACCAGGCCGACGTCGAAGCCGCAAAAAAAGAAAAGGCCAGTCAGGCTTAGCCGGGAGAATCGGCAGTTCCGCAGAGCCGCTCCCGGCCCGGGAATCTCCCTCACCCTGAACCCAATCCCAACGCCGCCGATAAGAAAGTCGAGGGTCAATCCTCGTCGAGGCGAATTGTGTCCGGTGCCGGTGTTGCCATTGCATTTGCGGGTCTGGTTGCAGCCGTAGAACACGCCGCCGACGGCATCCTCATCACCGATATCGCCGGATTAATTCAATATGTGAATCCCGCCTTCACCGCGATGACCGGATACAGCAAGGAGGAAGCGGTGGGGCAGAATCCCCGCTTTCTCAAATCCGGACGGCAGATCCCCGCCTTCTACCAGGACCTCTGGAACACCCTCCTCTCCGGCCATGTCTGGCACGGGGAAATCACCAACCGCCGCAAGGACGGCACCCTCTATGACGAGGAGATGCGCATCGCTCCGGTCTGCGAACCGACCGGAGCAGTCACCGGCTTCATCGCCATCAAACACGACGTCACCGATCACCGGCGCGCCGAGCTCGCGCTCCAGGAAAGCGAAGAACGCTTCCGCACCATGGCCGATGGAACCCCCTCTATCCTGTGGGTCACCGGCGTCGCCGGCGAGGTTCAGTTCGTCAACCGGGCTTATAAAGAGTTCTTTGCGACCACTTCTGAGCAGGTTCGTTCGGGCGGCTGGCAGGCCCTGGTTCATGCGGACGACCAACCTGTCTATGTCGCCGCATTCGAACAAGCCGTGCGCGATCATCTGCCCTTTAATGGCGAGGCCCGCGTTCGTCGCGCCGATGGCGAGTGGCGTTTGCTGGGTTCGCGCGCCCAACCGCGACTCTCTCCCGGCGGCGAGTTCCTGGGCCACGTCGGCCTCAGCGCTGACATCACCGACCGCCGCCGCGCCGAGCTCGCTCTTGAGGAAAGCGAAGAGCGCTTCCGCATCATGGCCGACAGCTCCCCCATCGGCATCTGGGTCACCGACGCCCAGGGCGCGAACCGCTTCGTTAACCGTACCTACCTCGAGTTCTGCGGAGTGACTGCAAAAGAGATTGAGCAGTTCGGGTGGAAACGGGTGATTCATCCCGAAGATGCACCGACATTCTTCGATACCTTCGAGCGCGCCCTGCGCGACCATGTGCCCTTCCTTGCCGTACGCCGCAGCCGCCGCGCCGATGGGGAGTGGCGCTGGATCGAATCGCAGGCCGTCCCGCGCTTCTCCCCCGATGGTGAATTCCTCGGGCTCACCGGCACCAGCAAGGACATCACCGACCGCAAACAGGCCGAGCAGGCCCTCAAAGCCAGCGAAGAGAAATTCCGCCAGCTCGCCGAAAACATCCACGAAGTCTTCTGGATGATGAACGCCGAGGGCACCCAGGTCCTCTACGTCGGTCCCGCCTACGAACCGATCTGGGGCCGGACCTGCGCCAGCCTCTACTCCAGTCCCATGGACTGGATGGAAGCCATCCATCCGGACGACCGCGAGCACGCCCACACCACCTTCCTCCGGCAGCTCCAGGGCGAGACCATCGATTCCGAATACCGCATCCTCACCCCGGACGGGCAGGAGAAGTGGATTCGCGATCGCGCCTTTCCCGTGCGCGATCCCAACGGCGATCTGATTCGCGTTGCCGGCATTGCCGAGGAAATCACCGAACGAAAACGCTACGAATCCGACCTCATCCGCGCCCGAGAAGAAGCCGACGCCGCCAATCGCGCCAAGAGCCGCTTCCTCGCCAACATGAGCCACGAAATCCGCACCCCCATGAACGGCGTCATTGGCATGAACCAACTGCTGCTGCAAACAAAACTGACTCCGGACCAGCGCCATTACGTCGAAGTCGCCCAGGACAGCGGGCGCACCCTGCTCGCTCTCATTGACGATATTCTCGACCTCTCCAAAATCGAGAGCGGAAAGATCGTCCTTGAAAAGGCCAGCTTCGACCTCAGCCACACCGTCGAAGATGTCATCCGCCTCCTCTCCATTCAGGCCAGCGCCAAAGGCCTGTGCATCGAGGCCCGCATTTCACCCAGAATCCCGCGCATCCTCCGCGGCGATGCCCACCGCCTGCGCCAGGTCCTCACTAACCTTTCCGCCAACGCCATCAAGTTCACGGACCATGGCGCCGTCACCCTCGACGCCCGCCTCGAGAGCCTCAGCGACGGCCACGCCACGGTTCGCTTCGCTGTCACCGATACCGGTATCGGCATCGCTCAGGAACAGATCCCGGCGCTCTTCTCCCCCTTCTTCCAGGCCGACGCTTCCCCCACCCGCCGCTATGGCGGCACCGGCCTCGGACTCGCCATTTCAAAACAGCTCGTCGAGAGGATGGGCGGTGCCATCGGCGTCGACAGCCGAACCGGCCAGGGCTCGACCTTCTGGTTCACCGCGGCGTTTGAAAAAGCCGTTTCCCGCAGGCCTTCGCTCCCAGCCGAGCGGCGCGCGGAAGGGGTCGCTGCGACGGAGCCCATTCCTCTCGGCAACGGAGAAAAGATCCTTGTGGCCGAGGACAACTTCACCAACCGCGAAGTGATTCTCGCCCAGCTCAAAAAGCTGGGATACACCGCCCACGCCGTCTCCAACGGCGCCGAAGCGTTGGAAGCGCTCCACCAGGAGCCCTGCGACCTGGTCCTGATGGACTGCGCCATGCCGGTGATGGATGGTTATGAGGCAACCCATCGCATCCGCGAATCCACCCTCGCCCAGATTCCCATCATCGCCCTCACCGCCAGCGCCATGGCTCCCGACCGCGAACGCTGCCTCGCCGAAGGCATGGACGACTATCTCGCCAAGCCCGTGGAGCTCCCGCGGCTGGCGCAAACCCTCGCGCGCTGGGTGGCGCTTGCCGGTTCCGGTCGAACCGCCCCAACCCCTCAAGAAACCCCTTCACCGCAGGCTGCCCCTGTCTTCGATGCCCCCTCTCTGCTCCGCCGCCTGATGGGAGATCGGGAACTCGCGGGTGTCGTCCTCAAAGCCTTTCTTGAGGATGCTCCCCACCAACTCGAACAGTTACGCGCTGGGCTCGCTGCCGAGGACGCGCCAGTGGTCCGCCTGCACGCGCACGCCATGAAAGGAGCGGCTGCCAACGTGGGTGGAGAATCTCTTCGCCAGGCCGCTTACGCCATCGAAAAAGCGGCCGACGCCCGAGACCTGGCCGCGGTCGCCAGCGGCCTGCCCGCATTGGAAACCAGGTTACTGGAGTTGAAGCTCGTGATCGAGGAGGAATGGAATGCAGACCAAAACCCTGGCACAAATTGAGCAGGAACAGATCATGGAAGCGTCCGGTCTCGGCCGAGAAGACCTCGAGGTCCTCTACGAGGAGTGCGCCGATAAGCTCATCGAGGTCGAGACCGATCTCATGGATATCGCCGAGGATAAAATCACCCCTTCGCCCGACTTCATCCATCGAGTCTTCCGCGCGTTCCACACTGTCAAGGGAGCCGCTGCTCACCTGCTCCATGACCCCATGAAGAATCTGAGCCAGGCCGCCGAAAACGTGCTCTCCCAGGTGCGTGAGGGAAAACTGGAACTCAACGCCTCGGTTGCCGAAGCGCTGCTCGGCGCTGTCACCCGCCTGCAGGCGATGGCCGCCGATGTCGATCGCCGCCTCACCATCGACGACCGCGCCGAGCTCGATCATCTGAAAGCCGTCCTGAAACCGGAAAAATCCGCCGGCGCTCGCCTGCATCTTGCCGCTCCCTCCAACGAGCCGGCTTCCAGCGCTCCTGCGCTCGGTCGCCTCAGAGCCCTGGTCGTCGAAGACGAACTGACTTCCCGGCTGATCCTCCAGGATCTGCTGTCTCGCTTTGGCGACTGCCACGTCGCCGTCAACGGCAGTGAAGCCGTCGAGGCCTTCCAATCCGCGCTGGTGGCAGGCAAAGGCTATGACCTCATCTGCATGGATGTCCGTATGCCGGTCATGGATGGAACCGATGCTCTGCGCCACATCCGCGCCATCGAAGAGAAACAGGGGATTTACTCCTCTGATGGTGCGAAGGTATTCATGACCACTTCGATCCAGGACGTCTGTACGGTCACCACGTCGTTCAAGGCCCTCTGCGACACGTATCTGTTCAAGCCCATCGACGGCGTCGACCTGGAAGGACATTTGCGAGCCTTCCGTCTCATTCCGCCGTTAGCGAAACAGGGATAGACAAGAGGGTTTTCTGACTGGGCAGTTGGTTGCCACTCGCCTGCAAGGCCTACCCTGCGCGAAAATCGCAAGT
>JBAVUB010000487.1:0-6326 GCA_049696575.1 Acidobacteriaceae bacterium
GTTCGTGCCGGCGGGTTTCTTTCGCTGGATGCGGACGTCCCTGCCCGCACCGCCCGCACCAGCCGCGCCAGCGCCCAAATCGCCAGCGCCACACAAAAAATCGACAGGCTCTCCGTCAAACCCGTCACCGCGTAGGCCGCGGTGAATGGACAAAACACCGCCAGCAACAGCACCGCCCATCCGGCCCGCCGCGAAACCTCCCTCCGCGCGCAATCCCACAGCAGCCAGCAACCCGCCAGATCGATCAGCGCCTGCACCACAAGCACCGGGGGCGGATGCCCCCACCCAAACACCGAAAACACCACACCAAGAAAAAGCGGATACCCCGGCAGCCGCACCAGCGAAGGCTGGATCACGCTGCCGTTGAAGAACCCATACACGCCGTGCCGGAACCAGTTGCGCGCCAGTTCCGTGTACGCCGTCGTGTCATCGTCCAGCGAAAGCGGCATCAGCAGAAAGACGATGCGATACGCGAATCCCGCCGCCAGCACAGCCGCAACCGTCCACCGCTCCCGGATGCGCGCGCTCTCCGTCAACCCGTCGCGTGTGTCGCTCAATGCTGTCGCCTGAAAGATATTCGCAGAACCAGCGGCTCTAATCCCCCGCCGCAATCTTCTCCGTGTGCCGCGACATCCGCGCCGTCCGCTCGATCTTCTCCCAGTTGAACGGCCGCCCCTCCACCGCCCGCTTCAGCGTCCGGAACAACACAATCGAGAAAATCTGCCGGTAGCTGAACCGCTGCAGCCACACGTGAAACAGCAGCCATCCGTCGCCTCGGTTCGCCGGATGCCGTGGCTCCAGCATGAACGCCAGCAGCGAAGTCATGAAATCGATCAGCAGGAAACCCAGGAAATACACCAACAGCTTCTCGACTGTGGCTGCGTTGGCGGTCTCCGGATGGTAGTGTTTGTCGACCAGGAACTGAATCACGCCGAACCCGAACATGATGTCGATGAACGGCGACACCAGCGGCAGCAGAATCTGGAAGATCAAAATATTCGGCAGCGCGAAGAATCCCATCGCCGGATTCGTCCTCGCCGCTCCGCGATGCTTGAACACCGCCTGCAATATGCCGAACGACCACCGGAATCGCTGCCGCATCAAGCTGCGCGCCGTCGCCGGCGCCTCAGTGAACGCCAGCGCATGGTCGTCGTAGATCACCTTGTAGCGGTCCTCCAGCAGGCTCATGCTCAGGTCCGCATCCTCGGCCACCGTATTCACTGGATAGCGTCCCGCCTTCTTCACCGCGCCCGTCCGCCATGCCCCAATCGCGCCCGGAACCACCGTCACCACGTTGAACAGATCCATCGCCCGCCGCTCGAAGTTCTGGCTCGTGATGTATTCCAGCGCCTGCCACCGCGTCCACAGGTTGATGCGATTGCCCACCTTCGCGTTCCCCGCCACCGCGCCCACCCGCGGATCGGCAAAATGGCGTACCAGCTTCGAAACCGCGTCCCGCGCGATCACCGTGTCCGCGTCGATGCCGACATAGATTTCCTCCTCCACGTGATCCAGCCCGAGATTCAGCGCCTCCGCCTTGCCGCCATTCGGCTTGCTCAGCACCAGCAGCCGGCCATCTTCAATCTCCTTCGGATACGCCTCCCGCGCCACGTCGAACGTCCGGTCCAGCGATCCGTCATCCACCACCACGACTCGCAGGTTCGGGTAATCCGATTTCAGCACCGATCGGATCGTCCGCACGATCACCTTCTCCTCGTTGTAGGCCGGAATCACCACCGCCACCTGCGGCTCATACACGCCCGGCGGAATCCGCCGCTTGCGGAAACGGTCGATCGTCGCAAAAATACCGACCAGTATCAGCCGCGCGCTCATCAGCACGTCGCCGATAAAGAAAATGTCCACCACAAAATTCGCGAAGAACGAGAAGAAAAAGAATGCCACCCAGTCGATGCGCGCCTGCCAGCGCATCTTCGGCGAAATCGGCGGCATCACCTCCGCCGTCGTCTTCCCCATCAGCTCCGAAACCGGCACAATTTCGTACCCTTTCGACCGCAGCGTCGTAATCAGCAACGGCAGCGCCGCTACCGTCGCCTGGCGATTCCCGCCCCCGTCGTGCAGCAGGATGATGCTGCCCCGCATCCACGTCCGCGTCTTCATGTCGTCCAGTTGCTGCAGAACGCTGTCCGTGATTTCCTGCGGCGATTTGTGCGGGTGCTCGCTCCAGTCATCGGTATCGATCTTGTCTCCGATGATCGTGTAGCCCATCTGCTGGATCCGATACGCCGGCGCCGCTTCGTCATTCGTGTCCGGCTCCTGATCGATCGAGTACGGCGGCCGGAAATACAGCGGCTGCACGCCCGTCTCCGCCGCAAACAACCGCTCCGTCCAGTTCAGCTCCAGTTCCAGCTGCCGCTGCGAAATTTCGCTGATGTCCGGATGCGTGAAGGTGTGGTTGCCGATCTCCTGCCCCTCACGTACATACCGCTGCAGCAATCCAATGTTGTTCTGCGCCTCTTCCCCGATCACAAAGAACGTGCCCTTCACGTGGTACTGCTGCAGCACGTCGAGGATTTTCGGCGTCCACACCGGATCCGGCCCATCGTCGAAGCTCAGCGCCAGCTTGTGCGGGTCGTACCCGTATTGCTCAATCGTGTAGGACCGCGGCAGTCGAACCATGTCCTCGTCTGTGACGGTGAAGTTATCCGCGTCCATCTGGATGGTGCGCTGCCCCGTCTGCGGCCGCGCCACAATGCGCAGAATGTCGCCTTCGCCCTCCGTATCCACGTCCGCGCCCGGCGGCACCGTCTTCAGCAGATCCGGCGCGTTCGCCGCGCTCGGATGATCCCACACCTGCCACAGCGACGGATCCTCCTCGCCCAGCCGCCACACCGCAAACGTGCGCAACCCCATCTGCCGCCCCGCGCGCAGCTCGTTCAGCGCCGTCACGCCATCCAGAAACCACACCTGGTGCCGCAGATGCGCGTCCTCGTCGTCATAAGCGAAGTGCGGATTCAGCTCGTCGCCTTCCAGATGCACATCCGCGCCCGCGTCCTCCGCCCTCTGCCACGCATCCTGCACTGAGAGGTCGTCGACATCCACCACCCGCTGCGCCGGCTTCTTCCCTTTTTCCGGCAACGGCACCGCCCAGTCGAACCCGTAGTTGCCGATGCCGCAAATGATTTTTTCCTTCGGCACAATCTTGAGCACGCGCGTCAGATTCGCCTCGAACCATGGCTCGCTGGCCACCGGCCCCGGATCGCTGGTCTCCTCGTGCTCGTCATAGTTCATCAGGATGATGCCGTCGCTGTTCTGCCCCAGCAGCCGCAGCGTCGCATCGTCCGCTCCTGCCTGCGCGTTCACGTAGATGCGCAGGTTCTTCGCGTGAAAATCGTTGTGCAGCTCGCCGATCCACTCCGCGTACAGCTTCTCGTCCGCGTCCGGAACCATCTCGAAGTCGAGGCAAATCCCCCGGTAATTCGGATTCGCGAAGAGAAATTTGTCCAGCTGCATGTGCAGCCGGTTCCGCGCCGCGGGGTTCTCCAGCATCTTCCCGATCAAATCGCCGTTCCACACCCCGCTCAGCGTGTTGTAGTCGTTCAGCATGGGAAAGACTTCGGTGTCTTCCTTCGCTGCTTCGATGGTCGTCTTCACACGGTTCTCAGGGTCGACACCGTGCACGCCAGCCGCGTCCACCACGCTGTAGAAATGCACCGGAAACAGCGGCGTCGCCCCTACCAGGTTCCCATCGGCCGCGACCACGTGCAGCCAGTCCGGAAACAGCATGTCGATCTGATGAATGTGCGTCTTCAGCGTCGAGTAGCTGGCTTCGTCGTTCTCATAGAACGCCGCCCGCAACCCCTCGCCCTGGTTCAGCACCACGTCCGACGGATGCAGTTGTGTCTTGCGCCGCGTCGGCCTCGCCGCCGCCTTCTTCGCCAGTTCCGGCTGCCGTTCCTTCAGCGCCTTTACATTCTTTTTCTGCGTCGGCAGCAGCAGTTCCGGCAGGTTCTGCTTCGTGAACACGCTGAAGGCGAACACCGCCAGCACCACCGTCAGCACCACGATCGACACGTCCGTCAGCCGCCGGAAAACCTTCCGTCGCACCTGTCGTGGATCGTAAAAAACCTGCTTCATCGTGGCTCTTTCAATCCTACGATATTGCCAACTCGATAACCGCCTGCCAGCTACTAGCTACCGGCCACTGGCTACCGGCTGCTTTAATACTCCCAATGCTCGCGCCTCCCAAAAAATGGTGGCTCCTCGCGCTGGCCCTCGCCGCCGGAGCCGCCCTACGCCTTTGGTTCATCCACGCCTATCCCGAAGTCGAAGGCGACCCCCTCATCTACGGCGACATCGCGAAGAATTGGATGCTCCACGGCATCTACGGCCTGTCCAGCGGATCACAAATCAATCCCACCCTCATCCGCCTCCCCGGCTACCCGCTTTTTCTCATCCTCTGCTTCCGCCTCTTTGGCATGGAGCACTACCACGGGGTCATGTTCGCTCAGGTTGCCATCGACCTCGCCACCTGTCTCCTCATCGCCGCTCTCGCCCGCCGCATCTGGAGCCCCCGCGCCGGCTGGTGGGCTCTCTGGCTCGCCGCCCTCTGCCCCTTCACCGCCAACTTCGCCGCCGTCCCCCTCACCGAAACCCTGGAGCTGTTCTCGACCGCCCTCGCCTTCTACGCTCTCGATCGCTTCCTCGATTCGCCGCGCTGGCCATGGGCGCTCACCATGGCCGCTGCCTGGAGCTACGCCACTCTCCTGCGTCCGGACGGCGCGCTGCTCGGCTTCGCGCTCTGTCCCGCCATCGTCTTCTATGGATACCGTCGCTGGGGCGTAGCCGCGATGACCCGCTGGGCCCTCACCTGCGGACTCCTCGCCATCCTCCCCTTCATCCCCTGGACCCTCCGCAACCAGCGCACGTTGCACGTCTTTGAGCCGCTCGCCCCCCGCTACGCCGTCGATCCCGGCGAGAGCACCAACCCCGGCTTCAATCGCTGGACCAAAACCGTCTGCGTCGACTTCGCCTGCACCTGGGAGATCTACTGGAACGCCAACACCGACGTCATCGACATCGCAGACCTGCCCGCGCGCGCCTTCGATTCCCCACAGCAATACGCTCAGACCCGCGCCCTCATCGCCGACTACAACCGCACCACCACCCTCACGCCTCAGCTCGACGCGGACTTTGCCGCCCTCGCCGCCGAGCGCATCCACACCCATCCCTTCCGCTATTACGTGGAACTCCCGCTCGCCCGCCTCGCCGACATGTGGCTCCGCCCCCGCACCGAGATGCTCTGGATCGAGCTCCGCTGGTGGCAGTACAGCCGCCATCATGCCGAAACTGAATTTGCTTTTGGATACGCGGCCCTCAACCTTGCCTACCTCATCGCCGCGCTTGCAGGATTCCTGAAACGCCCACGCCTCTCCGGCGTCATCCTCGCATTTATATTGTTACGCTGCGCGCTGCTCGCCACCCTCGAAGCTCCCGAGCCGCGCTACACCCTCGAATGCTTCCCCCCGCTCATCGCCCTCGCCGGTGTCGCTTTCACCCGCAAGCGCAGCACAGAACGCTGAACTCTACTCCCTATTCCCTATTCCCTACTCCCTGCTCTTACACATCCCCCTCATCCAGCCGCAGCTCCGTCACCTAAATCCGCCCCGTGCAGATCCTCAACGGCTGCGAGATGGTAAACGTCCGCTTCGTTCCCGGAGCGGTCACCAGAATCCGCCCCACCCGCGAACACTCCGCGCCCGTCGTCCAAACCACTTCAAACGCCGCGACCGCATGCGGCATCAGTGTCACCACCGGCGTCGGCGTGCTGGGTGCCGCGTCAGGTCCCTTGGACAGCTCAGCCACCACCTGCGCCGCGCTCACCTTCTCGATCGCAACGCTGCCGATGTTCTCCCCCTCCGTGCCGATCAGCGCCACGCTCGGGTACCCACCCAGCTTGCACGGCGTCGCGCCGCGATTCATAAACGCCAGCTTCACTGACCGGAAAACGCCATTCGCATCACCCGCGATCTCCTCCACCGACAGTACGTCAGGATCGCACGGTCCCGCACCCTCCGCCTCCAGCGCTGTTGCGCGCGGAATCAAATGAGGCATGCCGCCGGGCAGAATAAACGGCGCGTTGGGATTCGGATGCAGCGCCACATCGTCCGGCGCGATCCCCTGCGCCGCCACCTTCGCCTTCCCGGCCGCGCGTGTCCCGTTGCATCCAGCGCACACGGCCAGCATGCAGCCCGTGGCAACGGCCGAAAACAGCAAACGCCTGAACATGGGTGGGATCCTTTGCTTCATTGTAGGATGTTCCCGCTAAGCGTGCCGGTTGCATCGCGCGCTCACAAGGTTGCCTGCCG